>NZ_JBSXOQ010000001.1:0-3332 GCF_056859495.1 Sphingobium sp. L-44
GATCGAAAACATGTTCGGCAAGCTCAAGGACTGGCGGCGCATCCACACCCGATACGACCGTTGCGCACACACCTTCATGTCCGCCATCTGTATCGCCGCCGCCGTCATCTTCTGGCTCAATCAATGAGTCCTGAGCCTAGACCATCCTCCCCTGCAAGGGGAGGTGGCTGGCCGTAGGCCAGACGGAGGGGTATCCCCCTCTCGATAGCGTGACACCCCTCCACCACTTCGTGACCCCCGTCCCCTTGCAGGGGAGGAATTTACAGCCGCTCTTGGTCGTCAGCCGTCAAAGCGCGACGCCGACATTGCGACCATTCACCCCGCCCCTATCCGCAAGCCCCCTTTCTCCCTATCTACTCCTCATGCACCGCCTGTTCGTCGCCATCCGTCCGCCCGCCACGATCCGCAGCCAGCTTCTGGCCCAGATGGCCGGCGTTCCCGGCGCGCGCTGGCAGGATGATGGCCAGTTGCACCTGACCCTGCGTTTCATCGGGGAAGTGGATCGCCATCTGGCGGACGATATCGCCGATGCGCTCGCCGGCGTCCGCTTCCAGCCATTCGCCATCACGCTCGCCGGCACAGGCTATTTCGACCGGCGCGGCGTGGTCGACACCTTATGGGCCGGGGTGCAGCCGCGCGATCCGCTCGCCCATCTTCATGCCAAGGTGGATCGCGCCTGCACATCGGCCGGCATCGCGCCCGAAGCCCGCGCCTATCTGCCGCACATCACGCTCGCCCGCTTCAGCCGGCACGGCGGCGACATCGCGCCCTTCCTGGCGCTGCACGCCGGCCTTGCATCGCCCGCCTTCACCGTGGACGAATTCAGCCTCTATGAAAGCCGGCTCGGCCATGCCGGCTCCAGCTATCATGCGGTCGAAACCTATCGCGCAGACGGTCATCCCGGTGCCCGCGACGATTGACGCGGACGCCGGGGCAATCAGGCCTCAGCCGACGCTCAGCACGCCACAGGCAACGCGGCCGCCGGCATTACCGGTCGGGTCGCTCTTGTAGTCGTCGGCCTGCGCATGGATCACAATGGCCGCACCATCGGCATCCAGCAGCGGCGTCGCGCCGTCGCTGATCGTGCCGCCCGGCACCACATATTCGATCTCGCCGCTGCCGTCGGGCTTGGCCTGCATGTTGGGCATGTCGCCCATATGCATGCCCTGCGGATTATCCTTGCCGTGCTGATGGCTGGTCGGGTTCCAATGCCCCCCCGCGCTGGTGAAGTCCGGCCCCGTGCAGATGCCGGTAGTGTGGATATGCACCGCGTGGATGCCCGGCGTCAGCCCCTGCGCCTTGACCACGACATGCAGGCCATCGCCTGCCTGGGTCACCACGGCGGTGCCGCGCGCGCTGCCATCGCCAGCGGCCAGCTTGGCCTTGGCGGTCGGCGCGGCGGGCGCGCTCTGGCTGGTCGCGGCACAGGCCGTCACGGCAGCGAGCAAAGGCAGGGCAAGGAACAGGGCGGCGGTCTTCATGGCAAACTCCCGATCACGGAAACAACTGCGCGAACGCGGCAGACGCGTCTTTGTTGCCGATCCGATCCGGTTTGTCATGCCCCTCTGCATATCGTTCGCAATAAAAGCAGGGGAATAGCATGGCATCCGTCCTGACACCCCTCCTTCACCGCCCCAAAGGCGCCATCCGCAGGCAATAGCCTGAAACCACGATGCGTCACGTATCAGGCCGAAGCCCGGTAGCAATCCAGACCACAGCGTTATCGGCCTCGCCCCTGCAATTAGCTGGCCGGCCATGAGCGCAGACATGATCAACCGCCCATATGTCGATCGTCCACGCTGTCCGGCATCAAGGCACATGACACGCCGGCCAGATATCCGTTCAGCCCGGATCGCGGCAGGCCCCAGCACGTGACAGAGCAACGTGCGACAGGCCAGCGCGTGCAACGCAGGACAAGAAAAAGGGGCCGATCTTGCGATCGGCCCCTCTTCATATTCCATCCCGAAGGACGGAAAGTTCTTACTGACCCGAACCCGGACCGTAGCTGATTTCCACGCGACGGTTCTGGACTTCGCGAACGCCGTCCGCGGTGTCGACGCGCGGCTTCGATTCACCGAAGGCCTGGGTGGTCATCACGCCGTCAGGGATACCCTTCGAGGCGAGATAAGCCTTGGCAGCGTCAGCGCGACGCTGCGACAGACCAACGTTGTACGAGGCTGCACCCGAACGGTCAGCGTGACCGGCCAGCATGACCTGGGCGTTGCCGCAAGCGCTGTAGGCCGAAACCGCGTTGTCCAGAATGGTGGCGGCGTCAGGCGTGATGTCCGACTTGTCCCATTCGAAGAAGACAATGTACGGCCCAGGCGAGCATTCCGGCGCCGGCGGGGGCGGCGGAGGCGGCGGAGGCGGCGGCGGGGGCGGCGGGGGCGGCGGAGGCGGCGGAGCCGCTTCAACCGGAGCGCCGAAGTTGTAGGTCAGGCCGAGCAGCAGGCTGTGGGTACGCAACTTGCTGTCCACGCTCGAACCGGCGGGGCCACCAATGGTGGTGTAGGCCGGGATGAGCTTGATGTCGTCCTGGTTGAAGTAGCGATACTTCAGCGAGACGTCGAGGTTGTTGGTCACCGGGTAACGCACGCCGGCGATCGCCTGCCAGGCGAAACCGGTGTCGCTGTCGTTCACCAGGTCGTTGGCCAGCTTGCCACGCGACACGCCGACACCGCCGCCGACGAAGCCCTGCAGGCCATCATCGGGACCGAAGTCGAGCAGGCCGTTCAGCATGAACGAGAGAGCCGACGAAGCGCCGCCGAAGCCGCTCTTGTCGAGGTCGACCTTGGCGCGCTTGTAAGCGGCTTCGGCTTCGAGGCGGAAGCCACCGAAGTCGTAACCGATATTCGCGTCGAAATCATAACCCTTGTGGTGGTCAGCCGACACGGTGTTGCTGGCGGCGCCAGCATTACCGGGGGTGAAGGTGATGTCCTGATCTTCAACGATCATCACGCCGGCGTCGACGCCGACATACCAGCTGTTGTCGCGCGCCAAGGCCGGGGTGGCCAGGGCACTGGTCGCAAGCGCAGCCGCGAGGGCAAGCTTCCGCATTTGAATTCCCCTTTCAAAAGTGTCACGAAGGACTGCTGAAACCATGTATCGGCAAGAAGGTTTCATGGCAAGTCCACAATTCGTGAAACCGTTGCAAAAATAACGCAGTAGGGACATCCCCTAGGCTCGCCTCCAAGCTAGGTTTCGTGGACAAAGGGTATCCATTGCAGGGCTGAGACGAGATTGACGAAGCCGAGGTAGGACTCTTTGGTTTTGTCGTATCGAGTTGCGATACGCCGCCAGTTCTTGAGTTTGTTGAAGAGGCGTTCGACAAG
>NZ_JBSXOQ010000002.1:0-2762 GCF_056859495.1 Sphingobium sp. L-44
GCGCCGCTTGTCCGCCTATCCGCGACAGAACGGACTGGCCCTCGCACTACGCGAGCTGGGCCGCCTCGAACGCTCCATTTTCATGCTCGACTGGCTGCGCGACATCGACCTGCGCCGGCGCACCCAGGCGGGCCTCAACAAAGGCGAAGCCCGCAACGCGCTCGCCCGCGCGCTCTTCTTCAACCAGCTCGGCGAACTGCGCGATCGTCGGTTCGAGAACCAGACCTATCGCGCCTCCGGCCTCAACCTGCTCGTCGCCGCCATCATCTTGTGGAACACTCGCTATCTCGAAATGGCGCTGGCGGACATCGGCACAGCCGACGAAATCGCACGCCACATCGCGCCATTGGGCTGGGAGCATATCTCGCTGACCGGTGACTATAGCTGGAATGTTGAAGATCAACCCGATCCGGACGCCTTGCGACCGCTGCGCGCCGTCAACTCCCTACTTGCCGCGTGACGTTCGCTATCCGTTCGCCCTTTCCGTGCAGATACGTCACTTTCGTGTAGTCACCCCTACAACCCTATGATATGTAAACCGCGCCGTATCATAGTGGGCTTCGGATATTATTCCACCTGTTCTGATTGATTTTCGTATGGAGCTTAACTCCGGCAGCCCGACAGAGCGGCGAGTGTTGGGTTCGCGTTGTTCCACCCCCCCCAATCTTTAATGATCGAGGAAGTCACATGTACCCCATCTTTAAATGCTGAGCTTATTAGCGTGAGCTCATCAGAGACGACAGCCTCGGGATATGGCGGCTCCCCGTAAAAAGCCCCGCCGCGCAAACCCCGCATCGATTGCGGTATTGAGGCGACGTTGTGCTGGGGCTGCGCCTGTTATTTCCCTCACCAAGCCACGAAAAGGTATGATCGAGTTGACAATCGTCTTTCCACCAGCTTCCGCCACTTTACCAAGACGATTTTCGTTACGGTCCGCTCCTACATCGAAATCCGGTCCGAGAACATCGTCCAACTCAGCGATATTACGCTTTATCTCGTTGCAGGTGCGGGTCGATGCCCGATCATATGGGTTAGAAGAAGCGCTTAAGAGAATGGGTGGGATATCCTGCTTTACCGCTCCAACGTCTTTAGCTGGTTGGGAGGCAATAGATCGAACTGAATCCGGTCCGGTATTTTTGGATTCCTTGTGTCCCTCCTGAGCCGCGCCGGCAGACGCAAAAGTCAGTACCAAGATAGTAAAGGCAGCTGAAAATTTCGTCATATCCGTCCCTATCTACTATGATAATATTCAGATATTCCTGTACCACAGGGTAATTTCTTGTGTGATATTGGAGACGCCAGCACGATAAGCTGCAACGATGGACGTCACCGTCGCATCAGTGGCTCTTGTTCGCGATTCGAAGGACCGCACTGCCACATCACGTGCTGCCCCGCTTGCGACCTCTGCGCGCACGACAATAGTGATCAATGGGGGAGCCTTCAGTCCCTGATCAAAGGTGGCCGTGAACTGCGAAATTTCCGCCGACATGATGTCCGCCGGTTTTTGGAAGTCGCTTCGCGCAACTCGCGTTCGGGAAGACTGCTCCAACTGGTCAATCAGAGCTAGACGGAACATCTCCGGGACCGGTTGGGACCAACGTGCTTTTGCGAGAGCAGCAACCCGCGAGTTGGCATTGGTTTCAATGCTGTCAGGCCGCAGATTATTCGGAAATGAAAGCTGGCGGACAGCAACAACCCGTGCATCGGCATCAGGCTGCCTTTGCGGGGGCTCACTGCGAAAGGAATATAGGTCCGCAGGCTTACCTCCGCCCAGAAGCCCACCAACACAGCCCGACAGCGAGACTAAGAGGAGCGCTGAAGAGATCTTTAGCAAACTTTTCACTTTGGCAGCTCCATTTCTCGCGCTTTCCCTCTTCCGAGAACAGAACGCGGATCTTGCTGTATTTGTCGGGTAAGTCGATCGAGTGACTCGGCAGCCTTTTCAAGCCCACGTAGAGCCCCCGCCACGCGATTACCTTCTGGCCCCTCAAGACCTTCTGCACTCGCGTTCAACTTAGCTATAAAAGCCCGTGCATCGTTCGTCGCGCTCTTCGCATTCGCGGCCGCTTCTCGGATGTCTGCAAAGGCTTGCGTACCATCGCCCTGAATAGCGGTTCTCGCAGCCGCCGCAGCCTGCTCGATGTCACCCGACGCTGAATCAAGGCGACGGATTGCATTTTGAGCATCCGCAAACATTGCCTTTCGACTGTTAAGTTCTGCCGTCACTGATCTGATGTCAGCGAGCATGCCATCGACCTTTGCGATATTTCGGTCAGAAAGCACCCGATTGACCCGATCGAATGATTCAGAAACCTTAGCGAGGGTCTGCCCTCCCGCTTCCAGCACCGAATCCAACGATCCGGGCTTCGCCCTTATTATCGGGGGCTGCTCACGCGACGCATCGCGAAGCAGTGGCCTTGTAGGCGAACCAGGAGTTAACTGGATAATGCTGACACCTGTCACACCTTGGGACTCTTTTGAGGCAAATGTATCCACCCTTATGGGTGTACTCTCTTCGACCTTCACATCGATAATCACACGGCGAGAATTCGATGGATCTACACGAAGCTTCGTGATCTCCCCGACCTTGATGCCGTTAAAATCAACTTCGCTACCTTCGGTTAGGTTTCGTGGACAAAGGTTGACAGCAGGATCGGGCGTTGATTCAAGGCTGCCTTTTGGAGGTGGCGTTGGGCGAGCGTATTGGGCTGACGGAGGACGAGTGGGGGATCATCGGCACATTACTGCCATCTGAGCGTGGT
>NZ_JBSXOQ010000003.1:0-4124 GCF_056859495.1 Sphingobium sp. L-44
GGGGTGACTACACGAAAGTGACGTATCTGCACGCTAAGGGCGAACAAATCCGGTACGATGCCAGCAGATGCTATTCGCAGGCTTTCCTGCCCCTTTTATGTGGTGCCGCCCTACGGGCGCCGATATGGGAGGGCGGCAATCCGATTGACCAACGATCGAGGTAGAACCCTGCTCGCCAAATATGTGAGCTGGTTGCCCATCCCCGGTATGGCGAAGGATTGCCGATAAACCAGAGCGTGGACTGCATGGGCCGCGCACCGGTCAACGTCCATCAAACCCAACCTCCCCCACTTCAAATCGCTGAGGGCAGCCATGTCTGTGTCGATTCCACCGGGTGCAAAAGACCCAACACTCACTCCCGTCCCGGCAAGCTCCACGGAAAGCGCTCGCATGAGGGTGCTCACATAGGCTTTCGACGCGCCGTAGACCGCTTGGAAGGGCACGGATGTTTCGCCCGCCAGGCTCGACACGGCGATTACTGAGGATTCAAACGGCTGCTCCCTGAAAATCGCAATCAGGCGAGCCAGCAAATCCGTGAAACCGAGTATGTTTGTTTCAATTACCTCGGCATAAGTGTCGGCACGGCCTGCATCAAATGAACCAACGCTCGTCATTCCGGCAACCAACAAAGCGGCTGTTACTTGCAATTCTGCAACCTTAGCCGCGATTTTCTCCCTGCCCTCGATTTCACGTTGATCAGCCACTATAATCTCGCACGGCACATTGAACCGCTCGTCAATTTCGGTCTGTAGCTCCCGCAAGTTGTCGAGCCTTCGTCCAACAATCAGGGGCTTGGCCTGGTACGATGCCGCCAAGCGGAGGGCGGACGCTCTGCCCAAACCGGTCGAAGCCCCTGTGACCAGCACCCACGAGTTCTTGATCGCCAGCGGTTTCACGCGTTTTCCAGAGCCTTGTATAGGGCGGTTTTGCCGATCTTGAGCCGGGCCGCCGCCTCACGAACAGTGAGGCCCGCTGCGATATGCGCCCGCGCTTTACGTAGTTTGTCGGGGGTAACGACAGGCCGGCGACCACCCTTGTTGCCCCGCTCGCGTGCGGCCTTGAGGCCGGCATGAGTGCGTTCACGGATCAGGTCACGCTCGAATTGGGCCAGCGAGCCGAAGATGTTGAACACCAGCATGCCGCCCGAAGTGGTGGTGTCGATATTCTCGGTGAGTGAGCGGAACCCGATGCCGCGCGCCGCAAGCTCGCCGACCTTCTCGATCAGGTGGCTCATCGAGCGGCCGAGGCGGTCGAGTTTCCAGACCACCAGCGTGTCGCCGGGGCGCAAATAGGCGAGCGCTTCGGTTAGGCCAGGCCGATCGGCTTTTGCCCCGGATGCGTGATCGTCGAATATACGGTCGCACCCGGCAGTGTTCAGCGCGTCAAGCTGGAGCGACAGCTTCTGGTCTGCGGTCGAGACGCGCGCATAGCCGATCAGCGCCACATGATGCCCGATCCTGTCCGTTTTCCCGTCATTATGCGATCTTGTCCGAATCGCCGTTACAGGTCCAGAGTTAACGGACATATTCCTGTTGGCCGCCAGAGGACCGTCTGACGGACACGCAAAGCGAAGGAGATGATGCTTGGCGAGACGGCGACTGGTGAGCCTGGAAATCTGGGCGAGGCATTATGGCGCGCCGCTCGATGAGCGCGAGATCGCGCGTCATTATACGCTGACCAGCGACGACCTGGAAATTGTCGGCCGCCGTCGCGGCGATGCCACCCGGCTCGGCTATGCGATGCTCATGCTATATATGAGATGGCCTGGCCGTGCGCTGGAAGCGGGCGAAGTCCCGCCCGCTCCTGTGCTCGCCTATGTGGCGCAGCAACTCGGCGTCGCGCCGGCAGCCTTCGCGGATTATGCCCATCGGGACCAGACCCGTCGCGAGCATCTCGTCGAAATCCGACGATCGCACGGGTTCAGGATTTTTGACCGCAACGCTTTCCGTGAAGTTGTCGCCTTCTCGGTCCCAATCGCGCAGACCATCATACACCCCGGCCAGATGGCAGACGTCATCGTCGATGAACTCCGGCGCCTGCAGATCCTCCTGCCTTCTCCGTCGATTCTCGAAGCGGTGCTGCGGCGGGCGCGCCAGCAAGCCGAACAGCTTACCTATGAAGTGCTCACGAATGGCCTGCTGCCTGACACCCTTCAGGGCCTGGACGATTTGCTGGCCCGACGACCGGGGCAGGTCGCGACATGGCTATCCTGGATGCGCAATGCGCCACAATCGCCGGCAGCGCGCAACATCCTGCGCCTGATCGAACGGCTCGCCTATATCCGCGCGCTGGGCCTCGATCGCGCCCGTGCCGACATGATCCCGGCTTTGACTTTTGACAGGCTGGCGGACGAAGGCAGCCGCATCACACCCCAGCACCTTGGCGAACTCAATGCCCTGCGCCGCCATGCGACGCTGGCGGCAACCGGCATCCGGCTTGAGGAAAGCCTGACCGACGCCACCCTGACGATGTTCGACAAGCTGTTGGGCAGCATGGCGCGCCGCGCCGAGAACCGGACCCGCGACAAAGCCCTCAAGACGGTGCGCGAGTTGCAAGGCCACCTCCGGACGCTCACGGGGTCTTGCCGCCTCCTCATCGACGCGCGCAGCAAGGGCGTGGATTCTCTGGCGCAGATCGAGGCGCTGGACTGGCAGCACTTCGCCGTGGCCGTCGAGCAGGCCGAAGTGCTCGGGCGACCGGAAACCGTCGATCGCACCGCCGAATTGATCGAGCGGCATCGGACGGTGAAGCTCTTTGTCGGCGCTTTTCTCAACGCCTTCGAGTTTCGCGGCGCCGGCGCGGTTCAGGGGCTCCTGTCAGCGCTGGCCATCATCGCGGAGCTATATCGGACCGGCAAACGGCGCTTGCCTGATCGCGTGCCGCTACGCTTTGTGCCGCCCGCATGGCGCCCGTTCGTCCTGCGGGATGGCATCGTTGATCGTGCCGCTTATGAACTATGCGCCTTGTCGCAACTACGCGAGCGGTTGCGAGCCGGGGATATATGGGTCGCGGGAAGCCGGCAGTTTCGCGATTTCGACAGCTATCTCATACCGCCGGCGACCTTTGCGGCGCTGCGCGAGAAGGGGCCGTTGCCGCTCGCCATCGAAACGGATTTCGAGCGCCATATCGAGGAACGGCGCACCAGGCTCGACACGGCGATCGAGCAGGTAACGGTCCTTGCACGGCAAGGGGAGCTGCCCCAGGTTAAGCTTGACGAAAACGGTCTCATCATCTCGCCGCTGAAGGCGGCAACACCGCCCGCCACCGAGATTGCCCGTCGCGCCGCCTATGATCGACTGCCGCGCGTGAAGATCACCGATCTTCTGCTGGAGGTCGATGCCTGGACCGGGTTCAGCGAATGCTTCATCCATCGTCGTTCGGGCCGGGAAGCCGACGATCGCAATGCGCTGCTCACGGTCATCCTCGCCGATGGCATCAATCTCGGCCTCACACGCATGGCGGAAACCTGCCGGGGCGCAAGTCTGCGTCAGCTCGCCCATCTTCACGACTGGCACATCAGCGAAGCCGCCTATGGCGAAGCGTTGGGAAGGCTGATCGACGCCCATCGCGCCATGCCGCTCGCCGCGCTGTGGGGAGACGGCACCACTTCGTCGAGCGACGGACAGCAATTTCATGCCGGGGGCCGTGGGGCCGCGATCGGCGACATCAACGCGCGCAGCGGCAACGAACCAGGCGTTGCCTTCTACACCCATGTCTCGGATCGATATGACCCCTTCGCAAGTCGGGTGATCGCGGCGACCGCTGGCGAAGCGCCCTATGTGCTGGATGGCTTGCTGTATCACCAGACCGGCCTGACGATCGAGGAGCACTACACCGATACGGGCGGGGCATCGGACCATGTGTTCGGCCTCATGCCCTTCTTCGGCTACCGCTTCGCGCCGCGCCTGCGCGACATCAAGGAGCGTCGTTTACACCTCCTTCCCGGCCAAGAATCCGGCCCCTTGCTTGCCGGCATGACGGCCGAACCGATCGCATTGGGTCATGTCGCGGCGCATTGGGACGAACTGCTGCGGTTCGCCACGTCGATCCGCACCGGCACCGTCACTGCTTCGGCAATGCTGCGCCGCTTGTCCGCCTATCCGCGACAGAACGGACTGGCCCTC
>NZ_JBSXOQ010000004.1:0-3250 GCF_056859495.1 Sphingobium sp. L-44
GGTCAGGTCACTGGGATAACGCTTCGTCTTCTTCGCAATCTGGGCCATCCGCCCCCGGCTCTGCTGCGTCCACATCCAGAGCCTGAATCACGCAGATACGCCTATGACAACCCCTGCCGCCGATTTCCCAAACAGCCTCTAAGACTGTTTCTTTTCAAACTACGACTTGCCCAGGATAGCGATGGTCCGGGGCTTTTTTGTTTCGTCAGGCGGCTTTTTTCGCCTTCGCTTCTGCCCGCTGCCGGGCCTTTTTCTCGCGCTGATGTTCTCGCTCTTCCTCGGGTGTGCGCTTCGGCTTCGACGGTCGTCCGGCCCGCTTCGCTTCGGCGGTAGCGAAGCCCAAATCGACCAAGACGAGGTTCGTGCGGAAATGGGCGACGCTGTCGAAGTAGGCCTGGAGTGCTTCGGCCTGGACACGGTCGTAAACAGTGATGGTCAGGGGGCGATCGTCGTTGGCGCGGCGGCCGATCCGGTTTGCGAATTGGACAAGGTCTTCCGTCTCGCGTGCCTTGACGACCTGGGCGGGCGAGACGCCCAACGTTTCGAGGATGGCGATTTCCGAAGGCGCGGGCTTGGCGGAATAGATCATCGTTGCCATCGTCAGCGCGCCGAATTTGTCCGTTCCGGCCTGGCGCGGGGAAAGGTGCTGGCCCGGCATGGCACCCAGCTTTTCGGCTTGGCGCAGATTGGCGGTCCAGATGTGGTTCACAGGATCGACGTTGAGGTGTCGCCCTTGGTCATCGGTCTGGCGCATCCACTTGCCGATCGACCCAAGGCGGGCCTTTCCGTCCGTGCTGTCGAACAGGTAGCCGGTCGCGCCATGGGCCTCGGCGAAATAGCGGATCGTCAGGTCGCGATGGGCAAACGCAGCGGCCGACAGCGGCGGCAGGGGAACGAACCCGACGCGCGGGCAACGATTGCGCCAGATCAACGCAGTGACGCTGTCGTCAAACGCGTTGGCCACGATCTCGACCCGGTCAAATGCGTCGAGTTCAGTGGGGAGCCACAGGCTATGCCAGGTCCACGCCCGCTTGCGATCGTCCATCTCGTCCCAGGCACGAATATCGACGTAGACCGGCGTCCGACCGGAAACGACGCGACGGTGGAAAAGATCGAGCGATCGCATGATGGTATCGCTGGCCACGTCGGCGGCGGCGGGCGCGTCAGAATAGGCGCGCACTTGCGCGTATGGACGACCATCGTCGGAAGGGATCAGTTCGTATCGTGCCGCGAACCAGGCGCTGCCCAGGGCGTGGGTGACCAGTTCTTCGCGGAAAAACGCGTTCGGCGCTTCGTCGATGCAGCAGGTCCACCCCTCGAATCTCGACAGGTCCGATAACCGCAGGGCTTCGTGCGTCGTCACGACGACAATGTGGCCGGTGGTATACGTGGACGGGAGTGCCTCGACATCGACCCGGACGGACGCGGAACCATCCGGGTGGTTCTGGTCACGGCTATAGACTTCGCGGATAACGGGGCTGGTGCATGCCTGGACGGCCTGCTCGCGGAGCTTGCGGACGGCTTCGCCGATCATCTCGCGGCGATCGACAGCAAGGAGGTAGAGGCCCGGTGTGGTAACGATACGGTCGCGCTGTGCGTGGGATTTGCCAGCGGCGCAACGCTCGGCAGAATAGTAAATTGTAGTCATGTTTCCTTTCAAAATATTAATATTCAAATGTCCCTTCGCGCTAGTATTTGTCCCCAAAAATCCTTAGTATATTAAGGATAAAAAGGGACATATTTCTTCGAATAAATGAACAATGCGAAGTATATACCAGTTCGGCAGGTCTATCTATATTTATCTAAACGCGTCGAAATCGAGGCCGTAGGTCTCGATGAAGGCGCCGGTGACGTGGTCGCTCGCGATCACGGCGCCCGATCATCTGGCGCTGGAACGCTACAGCGTCTTCGCGGATGATCCGGCATGTCGAAATCACCAAGTCATCTGGCTTCGCGAATTTCGAAATTGCGGATTGCCTGGCGGACGGATGATTGCCCGCCTGGGCGGGCCGGGATTATTCGCACGAACATGATGCGGCGCGCCCCAACGCTGCGCGTCGGTCACGGGTCGGGTCGATCCCCGTCTGCGACGGGAACAACCCGATATCCTGCCTTTCGGCCTCCTCGACGCCCCCTGACCCTTATTTTGACCCGGCGAAGCCGGGGGCGATACTAGCGCCGGGGACACGTCCTAGCGGACCATCAAAGCCACCGAAATTTGAACAGGGCGGCGTCAGCGAAGTCGTCGAAGACAATCGCCGATGGGGTTCCGACGCGCGCCTCCCACCGGCCGGTCACGTTCTCGGCAAGCCAGTCGGCGACCTCGTCTTTGAGCCGCGCCTCGACCACCACGATGTCACCGGTCGGCGCGCTTCGACATCCACCGCGCACGCGCAGGCAGGCGGGAAGATCGTATTCAACCATTGGTCGCCACTCCCGTCAGCATGTTGGGACGAAGCGCCAGATAGGCGGCCTGAAATTCGACCAGGTCGAACCAATGGGCGGGCGGATCGTCAGATGCATTGGCGTCCAGCAGGAGCGCCCAGGCGACAAATGCCAGGCGGTCTCCGCTGAACATGCGGGTGGCGGCGTGCGGGCCGATGTGGACGTGCGTCACATTGAACGATGGATGGGCGATTGTCTCGACGGTGATCGCGTCCCGTTCTGCGACGGTCACCGAAGCGCCGTCCAGGTGATAGTGTCCGTCCGCCCGGCCGCGAAAAACAGAAGCGGCGATGGCGTGAATTTCGCCGATGATGGTCTTTGTCGTGCTGTTCATCAGATATGGCTCCCCCGTGTCCAGAACGCCCCGCGCGCCTGGAATGTGGATTTCAACGATTTGGTTAAGGGTGCGACCGGGTAGTGTAATCGACTGATGGCGCTGACGCTTCGATCAGGGTTGCAGCAACAAGCGTTATTCAGCGCTCTCTTCGAGGCGGAATTTATACTCTGCCTCGACCCAATCCATCGCGGCGGAATAGTAGTTGCCGATGACGATAGAAGTTTCGGAGATTCGGAACTCGGCCGCGCGTTCCTGGCGCGCCAATTTGTCGGCGAGCGCGGAATGCTGACTAGGGTCCATAAGCATCTTCTCCATATCGACGGTCAGGCTAAGAGGCTGTTTGGGAAATCGGCGGCAGGGGTTGTCATAGGCGTATCTGCGTGATTCAGGCTCTGGATGTGGACGCAGCAGAGCCGGGGGCGGATGGCCCAGATTGCGAAGAAGACGAAGCGTTATCCCAGTGACCTG
>NZ_JBSXOQ010000005.1:0-2054 GCF_056859495.1 Sphingobium sp. L-44
CGTGTGAAGTGTGGTAACTCCACCTTACCGATGAGCCCGGTGGCCACCGAGTTCGAAATCGCATGGGGTTGGGCATGCCCAACCCCATGCGATCACCTCAATCTACACCGGAAATTACACCACGAGCGCGGACGCTAACCCACCAAACTCTATATCAACAGCGATATGCCGGTGGAGATGGCCTATCCCGGTCAGCGCTTCTTCGTCGGTATCCAGGGCAAGTTCTGATCCCATTCCCTTGGGGGGAAGGGCAAAGACGCGGTTCCGGGCATGTTCCGGGGCCGCGTTTTCTTTTGCGGGTGGGCGCAATGGGGGAAGGTCGGGTCTGGGAAAGGTGACGCGCCCGCTTTTCCAAAACCGCGGTGTGCGCCCCGGATCTTGGCAGCGAGCGCGTCGCCCGCTCGATATCATCCGGGCGCGTCCTGTCCTGCCGTTTGTCGGCACGATAGTTGTGCGTTGCGCGCAGAAATGGCGTGGATGCGCGCGCTCGATTGGCAAGGATGCGCCGGGGCGATTTCGATCGCGATGTCGGGGGGAGGTGGTGAGTCCAGCTGGGTTCGAACCAGCGATCTGTCGATTAAAAGCCCCGCTACATCGCGCCATTCGAGGTCAATCATGGTCGTCGGGCGGCGCGCGGGCACGTAAAACCGCGACATTCAGTCATTCGGCGTCAGTCGACGGCAGTGAAGGATAGCGGCCGTTCGGTGCTCGGCGCTGTGCTTGAAAAGGAATGTCGCTTGGTCATACGCAATCTCACCGAAGCCCGCATCAGGGACCTGCCTCTCGCCTCCGGCATCTTCCGGGACGAGCAGGTCAAAGGCCTGATGGTCATATGCCACAAGACAGCGCGCTCCTATGCCGTTCAGGGCGACGTGCGTCACGTCAGGACGGTGCGGGTCAAGATCGACCGCTGCGACCGGATCGGATTGCGCGAAGCTCGTAACCGGGCGAAGACGTTGATGTCGCAGATACAATCCGGCGTAGACCCGACGTAGGGGCCAGCCGAGACTGGCATAACGTTGGCGCGGGCTCTGAAGACCTATCTGCGCGGCATCGAGGCGGGCCGCAGCAACCCATCTGGCGCCATCGTCGGCAGATTAGCAGCTGTTCTCGGTTGCCACCCGAGCGCACTGCTGGATCAAGGCACAGTGGGCTAAGTGGCCGTCTGTTTCAATCAAACTCCGACGTTAGCCTGGAAGAGAAGCCCTGGAATACGCCCGTGCGGACCTTGACCGACAGGCTCTGGCTCACAATAGTTTCCTGAACTCAATAATTTGGAAAATTCATGCCAGACGAGAATGCAAAACGGCAAGATATTGAGCAGGCAGTCAATGCCCTTCGATCACTTTCCCCCATCCAAGTTGAAGTCCTTACGGACATCATCGCCAAATTTGCGGAAGAGCAAATTAGCGAGCACATCCGTAATGATTTTCTCGATGAAGATGCATTCGAATATTTTTCTACTCGTCTTGCCGCACATCATGCATCAAGCGGAGTGGCACTGAAAAAGGAGAACTTCGAACACATACTCGAACAATCCTTTAAACGCACCGGCCATGATGCGAAGCGAACGGATAGCATGGTCCACCGAGGCGCTGATCTTGAAGTCGATGCTCGCTTTTTCTCGCTTAAAACTGAAGCCGCCAAGGGCTTAAATCCCAAGTCGATCACGATTTCAAAGTTGATGGAGGCCCGGTGGATTAGAGACCTGAACGGTCCTGAAGATGCTCCCGAACAGGTGAAAGAACGCATTCTCTCGCATCTCCAAGAATATGAGCGAATTTTCATGCTTCGGAGCTACGGCAACGAGGAACGGGTCCGTTATGATCTTCGGGAAATCCCGAAAGATGTCTTGGCTGCGGTGGCAAACCTGGAGGTAAAAGATTTTGGGAAGATTACAAAAGCCGGTGGTACTAGGTTTCGTGGACAAAGGTTGACAGCAGGATCGGGCGTTGATTCAAGGCTGCCTTTTGGAGGTGGCGTTGGGCGAGCGTATTGGGCTGACGGAGGACGAGTGGGGGATCATCGGCACATTACTGCCATCTGAGCGTGGT
>NZ_JBSXOQ010000006.1:0-6164 GCF_056859495.1 Sphingobium sp. L-44
CTTTGATCCACGGCAAGCCGTTCGCGCTCCCGAAGGAGCGCGGTGTAACATTATTCTGCATTTGTAAGACTTTCGCGTTGAGGGCGCGCGGCAGCCGAGCGGTGCCGCGCCTTGCCCCTTTTTCATTCCATTTTTGCTCAGATGCCTGAGCCACTTCAAACTTGGCCTTCGCCGCAGCAGCGGCGCCTACTCGTCCGAGATGTTCCCCGGCTTTATGCAAACCGTGACCACCGGCGGCCTGGCTGGCTTGGAAAAGCCGTGGCCGTGGACCGGACAGAGGGTGGCAGCGATGCGATTACGCATAAGCAGTTCTCCCGGCTCGCCGCATTTTTGGCAGCTAACCTTGGAGCGCTCTTCGGCTGCCGCAATATAGGGCAGAGCTGCGGGAACCCTGGGCTCGAGATAAATCCGGAGCGATCCGAATTTTTCCTTCGCCTCGTCCACGCAGGCCGCGATGCCGTTCGCCGCGAGATCAGACAGGAGGTCGCGGTAGAGCTGCGCCCAGCCAACCGGCAGGCGGTCCAGCCATAGGAGATTGCCGTTCCCGCTCATGCGTAATGTCCTCCGATGGCCAATTCCCAGTGGCGCCTAGCGGTCCAGAAACCGAGCCGTTTTGCTTCTGCGGTTGACCAGGGCAGAGTTGGCAGCGGACGAATGCCGCTGCGATCGACCATGAATGCGCGCATCTCGTCGCCGCCATCAGGATTTGTGACCAGGTGGATCGGTGCACCAGGTTCCTGAAGCCACGGACAGAGGCCCGTGACGATCTGGACCTCACCATCGCGGCACAGCAAGAGCGAGATATAGTTGCCCGCCTGCTTCCCTGAGACGTGGCTCGGCTCGACCAGGAGAAGATCAGTTCGGCACTCGGCAACGGCTTTGATGAGGCCGGTAAGCGAGAGCTTCTTTTGCCAATGCGCCATCACGGTGTTGACGCTGTCGGCATATTCGAAGTCCGCCAGCACGGACGGCATTGTCGATGTGCAAGGCATAGGCATCCAGCCGACCATCCCGGCGAATGCGCGAGCGGCCTCCTTCGCAAGCGCGGTGCGCTTGCGGTCTTCTTCACTGACATAGATCATTTGAGGTGGGTTCTTTCTCTCCGCCCTGCGGCGGCTGCGGCCGTCAGGGTGACGATGAGATTTTCATTTTAGAAATTGCAGCCACCTGCTGCTCTTCAAACCTTCGTATATCAACGGCCCGAATTGGCCGGTAGGCGACCGTCCGGATTAGGGCTGGGGTGCGGGGATAGCCGACGCTCGCGTGGCGTCGGCTGCCAACCAAAGCCAGAGGTTCCCATTCGCGCCGATAGACGTCCTATTCTGCTGAAAGCGGTCGATCGCGGTGGTTGGATATGATGGTCAGTCGTCGCCTCAAACACACTGGCTCAATCACTGTGTCGATCTGCACAATGTAATTCTAATCGATAATTTGAGCGAAACTGGCAACACCCTCCGGAGATGGCGTGCGCTTTTTCGGATGTGAGGGCGTGCGCAGATCGTCGACCTCACCCAGCCCCCCGAAAATCGCTTCCATGGTTCGGACACATAAAGCGACGCTCTCGTCGGCAAGTGTATACCAGACCAGCTTGGCCTCTTTGCGCGTTTGAACAAGATTTGCGCGGCGCAATTCGCCGAGCTGCTGGCTGAGTGCTGGCTGCGCGATATCTGTTGCTTCACCGATCTCAGACACGTTGCGCTCACCACGCAACAGGCAGGACAGGATCATAAGACGCTGCGGTTGCGCAAAGACCTTGAGCTTATCGGATGCGACAGTAGCAGCATCGCGGTCCTCGTAAAGCGCTGCCGTCATGGTGCGTCCACGAAACGGCAGAACCAGTCCTCGCGATCTTCAGTCATGTCGGAAGGGGGACTGAGCAACGGTTTCCCTTCGCGCCATCCTTCAGGAGCCAGGGTTTGGGCATTGCCCACTGCCTTGAGCGCCTTGAGCATTCGCAGCATTTCATCAACCGAGCGGCCAACGTTGTGCGGATAACAGGTGATGGCTCTAATGACGCCGTCAGGGTCGATGAAGAATGTCGAGCGCATCGCCATGCTGTCGGCAGATTGCTCGTCGATCATGCCATAGGCACGCCCGATCGCCATGCTCGGATCTTCAATTATGGGAAAACGGACATCGGCACCAAGCGTCTCGCGGATCGCCCGGACCCACGCCATGTGCGAGTAAAGGCTATCGACCGATAGCCCAAGCAGCGACGTCTCAAGGGCGTCAAATTCCGACTGACGCCGCGCAATTTCGGCAAATTCCGTGCTACACACAGGCGTGAAGTCCGCCGGATGGGAGAAGAATATCACCCACCGTCCACGCAGCTTGGAGAGCTGGATTTCGCCTGCCGTCGAGCGGGCGCGGAAATCCGGCGCGACCTCTCCGATACGCGGTGACCGGCTGTCGGATTTTTGAGCCATTTCCATGATGCCTCCATCGACACTCTCGCCACTTGACGCAAGAAGATTATTTGATTACATGATATATGTAAATATGAATTTATGAGGTTTTCCGTGACCGACTCCGCGCTAGCAGAAGCCTCGTTGCAAATCTCCGCCGCTCAAGTCGGGATTCCCCAAATCAAGGCGTTCTTCGACGAGCCAACCTTTACGGTGACCTACGTCGTTCATGATCCACAGAGCCTTCGCGCCGCGATCATCGATAGCGTGTTGGATTATGATCCGGCTTCAGGTCGCACGTCCTCCTCTGCAGCAGATGCGGTGCTCGCCTATGTCGGGGAGAAGGGCTTGTCGGTCGATTGGCATCTGGAAACCCACGCGCATGCCGATCACCTCTCGGCCGCACCCTATCTGCAGCAGAAGCTCGGCGGAAAAATCGCTATCGGCGAACATATCGTCACCGTGCAGAAGACATTCGGCAAGCTTTTCAATGCCGGTACGGACTTCGAGCGCGACGGCTCGGATTTCGACCATCTATGGAAGGATGGTGACCGGTTCCGTATCGGCAATATCGATGTCACCGTGTTGCATGCGCCGGGGCACACGCCGGCTTGCATCGCCTATGTGATCGGCGATGCGGTCTTTGTCGGCGATACCATGTTCATGCCCGACTACGGCACCGCCCGCGCTGATTTTCCCGGCGGCAATGCCCGCACTCTTTATCACTCTGCGATGCGGCTTTTGTCGCTGCCGCCGGAAACTCGTCTCTTCATGTGCCACGATTATCTGCCGGAAGGACGCAAGGACTATGTCTGGGAAACGACCGTAGAGGCTCAGCGCAAGGCCAACGTCCATATCCATGAAGGGGTTAGCGAAGACGAATTCGTCGCCATGCGTGAAGCCCGCGACAAGACGCTTTCGATGCCGCGCCTGATCCTGCCCTCGGTGCAAGTGAACATGCGTGCTGGGCACCTGCCGCCAGCCGAGGATAATGGCGTCACTTACCTCAAGATCCCGGTCAACGCGGTATGACGCTGCCCGGCTTCCCTGATGCCATGCCCGTTGCCGGGTTGGCTGGCGGCCTGCTGATCGGGCTTGCTGCCGTGATCATGCTGCTCGGCCTTGGCCGTATCGCAGGTGCGAGCGGCATGCTCGCCCGTGCGTCGGGAATTGCCAATATGGGCGCGCCGCGCGCCGTAGCGCTCGCCTTCGCTTTCGGGCTTCCTCTGGGAGCACTGCTCGTCACGCTGGTCTCCAGCGAGGCTGCGCCGCGCTTCACAGGATCGATTCCGCAACTGGTCATTGCCGGGTTGCTTGTCGGTTTCGGGACGCGGCTCGGTTCCGGTTGCACGAGCGGGCACGGGGTCTGCGGCCTCTCCCGACTCTCGCGCCGGTCGATGGTCGCCACTTTGACATTCATGGCGAGTGGCTTTGCTACCGTCGGACTGATGCGCGCATTCGGTTTCATCAACGGATAATCGGGGGAGACTGGGCATGACGAGGAACATGGGAACAGTCGACCGGATGCTGCGCACGATCGTGGCGCTAGTGATCGGCTATTTCTGGTGGACCGGCACGATCAGCGGGGGGCTCGGTGTCGGCTTGGCGATCCTTGCGGTCGTATTCCTTTTGACGAGCGCGATCAGCTTCTGTCCGCTGTACCGCCCGCTCGGTCTTTCGACCTGCGGCAGGGCCAAGTGAAAGCCTCCGCCGTCTCGCTGCTTGCCGGCCTCCTGTTCGGAGCTGGGCTCACCGTGTCCGGCATGGCTGATCCAATGCGGGTGCGCGCCTTCCTCGATCTGTTCGGGGCATGGGACCCTACGCTCGCCTTCGTGATGGCTGGTGCGTTGATGCCTATGGCGCTCGCCTGGCGAGTCCAGCAACGGATGCCCAAGCCGATCGCTTGCGAGGCCTTCGATCTTCCGGGCACCGGCCTGCTCGACGCAAAACTGATCCTCGGTGCGATCCTGTTCGGCATCGGCTGGGGCATCGGCGGACTATGTCCCGGCCCCGCACTCGCCGACCTTGCCATCGCGCCATTAGAGGCGGGGATTTTCGTGGTCGCCATGCTCGCCGGCATGACCGCACACCGCATCATCACACAATGAGAAGAGGCCCGCGTTGGAGCGGGAGTGAGGAGAAGCCATGGATATCAAGCCGCTTAACCGGGATTTCGCGGTCTCCCCGCAGCTCGCGCTCGCCGACATTCCCGCGATCGCCGCGCAAGGCTTTAAGGCGATCATCTGCAATCGACCCGACGATGAGGAGCCGGGTCAGATTGCCGCTGCGGAACTGCGCGGAGCAGCCGAACAACTGGGCCTGGAATTTGCGCATGTGCCCGCAGTGTCGGGGGCGATCACCGATGCGAATGTCGAGGCCATGGCAGGTGCACTTGCGCGTCTCCGCAAGCCAATCCTGGCCTTTTGCCGGTCCGGCGCACGATCGACGAAATTGTATGAGCTTGTTGCATCCCGAAACCAGTCGGCACCTGGCGCCCGTGTTCACGATGTCGTGATCGTCGGTGGTGGTGCGGCCGGGATTGCGACGGCTTCCAGCCTCCTGAAGCGCAACCCCAAGCTTGATATCGCCGTTATCGAGCCGTCCGAGGTGCATTACTACCAGCCGGGCTGGACGATGGTTGGCGCGGGTGTGTTCAACAAGGAATTTACCCGCCGCACCGAAGCGCAGGTCATGCCCAGCCGAGTAACCTGGATCCGCGCCGCCGCCTCAGGCTTCGCTCCTGACGGAAACAAGGTGATCCTCGGTGACGGCAGCGAAGTGCACTACCGTGTGCTCGTTGCCTGTCCCGGCATCAAACTGGACTGGGATGCGATACCGGGCCTCGCCGACGCGATCGGCAAGAACGGTGTGACGTCCAACTATGGCTATGAGCTTGCGCCCTACACCGACAGACTGGTGAAGGAATTCAAGGGCGGACGGGCGCTGTTCACCCAGCCTGTGATGCCCATCAAGTGCGCTGGCGCGCCGCAGAAGGCGATGTATCTGTCCTGTCATCGCTGGGAAAAGGCGGGCGTCCTGAACGACATCGACGTCCAGTTTCACACTGCGGGCGCGGTGCTGTTCGGCGTTGCCGCCTATGTTCCGGCACTGATGGAATATGTCGAGCGCTACGGCGCGCACCTGAACTTTGAATCGAAGCTCGTCGCGATCGACGGCGCTGCAAAGGTGGCGACATTCGAACGTAAGGATGGCGAAGGCACGCGGCGCGTCGAAGAGCGCTTCGACATGATTCACGTCGTGCCGCCCCAGGTCGCGCCCGATTTCGTGCGCACCAGCCCGCTCGCGGCGGCCTCCGGCTTCGTAGAGGTCAACGAGGCGACGCTTCAACACGTGCGCTATCCCAATGTCTTCGCATTGGGGGACGCCTGCTCCGCCTCAAACGCCAAGACCATGGCCGCAGCGCGCAAACAGGCCCCGGTCGTCGCGGTCAATGTTCTTGCCGCGCTTGAGGGCAAGCCGCCGGCCGCCGACTATGACGGCTACGGCTCCTGCCCGCTAACGGTCGAGGCGGGCAAGATCGTCCTCGCCGAGTTCGGCTATGGCGGCAAGTTGTTGCCTAGCCTTCCAAACTGGCTGATCGACGGAACGCGGCCTTCACGCCTGTCCTGGCTCCTCAAGGACACCATCCTGCCGCCGGTTTACTGGCATGGCATGCTCAAGGGCCGGGAATGGATGGTCGCGCCGCACGCGATCGAAGCGGCGCACTGAGCCATGCTTGAGCCGCTTCAATATGCCCTC
>NZ_JBSXOQ010000007.1:0-7021 GCF_056859495.1 Sphingobium sp. L-44
GCCGGGGAAGTAGGGGCCGCTCCGCAGCGTGGGGATTTTGAGGTTGAGCGTGCCGACCGGGGTATCGACACTGCGGTCGCGGTAGCCAGTGCGCCAGGTCGTCCGTTCGCCCGATCGTTCATCGCGACCAGCGCCGACCAGGCCGTCGACATCGGCCTCCATAAGGATCTGCAATACGCTCTCGTCGATCGTACGCAGGAAATCTCCATCTCCCGTCTTCGCCATCAGTTCGGCAAGCGGTAGTCTGTCGTCGGTCATCCCGATCAACTCCTCGGTGGGCGTGTGAGGTGTGGTAACTCCACCTTACCGATGAGCCCGGTGGCCACCGAGTTCGAAATCGCATGGGGTTGGGCATGCCCAACCCCATGCGATCACCTCAATCTACACCGGAAATTACACCACGAGCGCGGACGCTAACACTTCAGGCCAGTCTCCAAGCGTGAGGCGCTTCTCGCTTCCTAGTACACGATATTTGAAAAACCATCGCTTCGCGCCATTGGGGCGAATCTCAAGATAGAGTCCTTTTTCGTCTGTTTTGCGATAAGCTTAGACGAGTGCCGGAAAAGCACGGATTTCTGCGGCTTTGAGAGCCATTTGGGGGCATTCCTCTTTTTCCCACCGCAGTGCCCCCAACTCTGCCCCCAATTTAACGAAATCTGGGGGCATTTCTTGGAACAAAGCGAGACCACCGAGAAAGATAGAATCTCTCGGAACCCGCAGAAAATCAACGTTTTTGGACGTTATGGGAAGAAGGCCTGGTGCCGCTTACGTGACTCGAACACGTGACCCTCGCATTACGAATGCGATGCTCTACCAACTGAGCTAAAGCGGCACTGGCGCGGGCAGATAACAGCGGTCGAGCGATTGGACAAGCGCCCAAATGCACTTTCTTGCCCCCGCCCCTGCCGCCGCAGCACAATCGACCGATATTGCGCGCCATCCATCCGCTTTTGCACGCGAATTTACGGCATGTTTACCATCCCCGTGGCACAGCCTTGCGCAAAGTCGCTTATTCTCTGTTCCAAGGACCGACCGGATGGACATTCTGCGGGGGCATGACGTCGCCAACGACCAGGACGATTTCGAATATCCCGGTGATGCCGCGATCGACCGTCCGCTCGCCGTGGGATATGAGGAACGGCGCATGCAGGTGCGCGCCTATAATTATTGGGCGTCGCTGCTGGGCGATCGCGCCCTGCCCCTGATCGAGGATCTCTCGCCCGATCAGATGGACGATTTCGGCCCCTATAGCGTGCTGCTCGATTTCACCGCCGGCATCGAGAATCCCGCGATCGTCTATCTCGGCTCGGCCTTGCGTCAGGAATGCGAGATCGAGGGGCCGATCGGCCATATCGCCGATGTTCCGGCCCGTTCGCTGCTGTCGCGCCTGACCGATCATTATCTCCAGATCATCGCCAATGCCGCGCCGATCGGATTCGAGGCGGAGT
The DNA here is from genome assembly GCF_056859495.1 of Sphingobium sp. L-44. Lineage (NCBI taxonomy): Bacteria > Pseudomonadati > Pseudomonadota > Alphaproteobacteria > Sphingomonadales > Sphingobiaceae > Sphingobium > Sphingobium sp. L-44. The sequence continues at coordinate 1,449 of NZ_JBSXOQ010000007.1, forward strand.
TCATCAACCAGCGCGGCCGCGAGATTCTCTATCGCGGCATCCTGATGCCCTTTTCCGCGCAGGGCGATTCGATCGACTTCGTGTTCGGCGTGATCAACTGGAAGGAAATGGCCAGCCACGCCTTGTCGGTCGCGATCGAGCGCGAGGTCGACACCAATTTGCTGCACAATCCCCCGGCGCGCAGCGATGCGCCGATCTGGGCCGATGGTCCGGGCGCGGACGAGGATGACGACGTACTGGACCTGGCCGGCATGGAGATGCCGACCGAGGATGCGCCGCTCGCCGACTGGCTGGCGCTCGCCCGCGAGGGCGCGGAAAAGGCCCGCACCAGCGAGGCGCGCAGCCATGCCGCCCTCTATCGCGCGATCGGCCTCGCTTATGATTTCGCGCTGGTGACCCGCCGTTCGGCCGAGGAATATGCCGAACTGCTGGAAGATTATGGCATCAAGGCCCAGGCGCGCAGCCCGATGACCGCCGTCATCAAGCTGGTCTTCGGCGCCACCTATGACAAGACGCGCATCACCGAATATGCGACCGCGCTGGATCATGCCGCGACCGCCAGCCTGCCGGTCGGCAGCTTCGCCGCTTATCTGGCCGGTTATGATGGTGGTCTCAAGGCCCTGGTCCGCGACGAGCGCGCCGCCCGCCGGGCGGACATGCCCGCCCGCCCCGACAAGCGCCAGACCGCCCGCGACACGATGAAATGCGCCACCGCGCTCGATCCGCTGGCCGTCGCCACCGACAATGATGGCCTGGCCGTCGTCGTCGCCCGGCGCGAGGCCGATGGCACGCTGGCGATCGTCGGCGCACTGCCTGAAGGATCGGACCTGGGCCAGCGCGTGATCCTGGCCGCCGCCGACTGAGATCTTGCTTCAGCCCCCCCCCCAGCCGTGGCGTAAACGCGCCATCTTGGGGTGACATCGCGGCTTTCCAAGTGCATAGGGGCATGCCTGCTCTTCGGGCCATGCCTTCCGGACATCGATATCCGCCAGTAACGGGCGGCCCGACCATGCTGCGCTGCATCATAATATTTCACGCGCGCGAAATTTTATTTCGACCAATACTTGAGACGATCCGGTGAGAGGGGCATATAGATGCCCCTAGGACAAGGAGTCGTCTGGCGGTGTTCCAGCGCCTCCTCCGTTTCGGCAACGGCGGGACATTTCCCCGCGGCTAAGAGGTAGGCGAATGACGGCGCTGGCTGATCCCAATATCAAGGAAGTCGATTCAACTGTTCGCGCGGCGCTGGAAGGCGTCCTGGCAAAGGGCGCCCTGCCCGGCGAGAGCGAGGGATTTGATCAGGCGGCCATCGCCGCCGCTGCGGCCTTCCTGGGTCGCACCGCCAATGCGCGCAAGGCCGGCCAGCCCGGTATCGCGATCGAGACGCTGGGCGAAGGCGCCACCGGCCGCTTCATGCGGATCGCGCTGATCAATGACGACATGCCCTTCCTGGTCGATTCGATCGCCACCACGCTCGCGGCGGCAGACATCAGCATCCACCGGCTGCTCCACCCCGTTCTGTCGATATCGCGCGGCGCCGATGGCACCCTGTCCGCGATCCTGGACGATGATGCGCCCGGCGCATTGCGGGAATCGATGATCTATATCGAGGCCGACCGGGCCGACGCAAAGGCCCGCCGCGCGCTCGAAAAGGCGCTGGAAGACACGCTGGCCGACGTTCGCGTCGCCGTGCGCGACTGGCCGCGCATGCAGGAAGCCATGTCGGCCGACGCCAATGCCGTCACCGACGATGAAGGCGCTGCGCTGCTGCGCTGGTTCCTCGCGGGCCATTTCACCCAGATCGGCCATGAACTGTGCAGCCGCGTCGGCACCTCGGAAGAGCGGCTGGGCATCTGCGCGCTGCGTGACAAGCCGATGATCGCGCCGGCCTCGCGCGAGGCCGCCTTCACCTGGTTCGAGGAAGGCAAGCGCAGCCCGCTCATCATCAAGTCCAACATCCTCTCGCGCGTCCATCGCGGCGTTCTGCTGGACCTCATCATCCTGCCGGTGCGCGAGGGCAAGAGCGTCACCGGCCTGTCGATCCACGCCGGCATGTGGACCAGTGCGGCGCTCGCCGCCTCGCCGGAAAAGGTGCCGCTGCTGCGCTCGGCGCTGTCGGCGCTGATGGACAAATATGGCTTCGATCCGGCCGGCCATGCCGGCAAGACGCTGGCCCATGCGCTCACCACCCTGCCGCATGACATATTGATCGGCTTCGAGCGCGACACGCTGGAGCATCTGGCGCTGACCTTCATGTCGCTGACCGACCGGCCGCGCCCCAAGCTGGTGCTCGCCACCAGCGCGCTCGCCCGTCACCTCTATGCTTTTGTCTGGCTGCCGCGCGACGAACTGTCGACCGCACGCCGCGTCGCGATCCAGGACATGCTGGCCAAGGCGGCGAATGGCCCGGTATTGAGCTGGTCGATCGCGCTGGAGGAAGGTGGCCTGGCGTTGCTGCGCATCACCCTCGACCTGCGCGATGGCGGCGTCGTGCCCGATGACGCCGCGCTCGATCGCCAGCTCAAGCAGATGGTGCGCGGCTGGCTGCCCGCCGTCGAGGAAGCGCTGGCCGAAAGCGAGGAAGCCGGCCGCGCCGCGGCGCTGGCCCAGCGCTTCGCCCCCGGCTTCCCGATGGCCTATCGCAACGGCGCCGGCCCGGTCGAGGCAGCGGTCGATATCCGCCTGATCCACGGCCTGTCGGGTCCGGGCGACAAGTCGATCCGCATCTATCGCAACCCGGAAGACAGCGCCGAACGGCTGCGCCTCAAGCTCTACAGCCATGACGCGATCGCCCTGTCCGAAGTCGTCCCCGCCTTCGAGAATTTCGGCTTCCGCGTGATCGACGAGATGACCACGGCGATCGACGGCGGCACGCTTGGCCATGTCCAGCGCTTCGTGCTGGAACTGCCGGCCGGCGGTGACGCCCAGGCGGTGGTCGACCGCGCCGAAGTGGTGACCGAGGCGATCGCCCAGGTGATCGAAGGCGTAGCCGAAAATGACAGGTTCAACGAACTGATCGTCACCGCCGGCTTTGCGCCGCGCGCGGTCGTGCTGTTCCGCGCGCTGTTCCGCTATCTGCGCCAGACCGGCACCGCCTTTGGCATGGCGACCTTCGCCGACACGCTGCGCCGTGAACAGGGCGTCGCCCGCAACCTCGTCGCCCTGTTCGAAGCGCTGCACGATCCCGCCGCGCAGGACGGCAGCGACAAGGCGACCGCCATCCAGGCGGAGATCGACGCGGGCCTGGAACAGGTCAGCTCGATCGACGAGGATCGCGTGCTGCGCCTGATCCGCGCCGTCATCACCGCGACGCTGCGCACCAACTTCTATGCCCCGGCTGCGGCCGAGGCGCTGGCGTTCAAGATCGACAGCGCCCTCGTCCCCGGCCTGCCGGCGCCGCTGCCCTGGCGGGAAATCTGGGTCTACAGCCCGCGCGTCGAGGGCATCCATCTGCGCGCCGGCCCGGTCGCCCGTGGCGGCCTGCGCTGGTCCGACCGGCGCGACGATTTCCGCACCGAAATCCTGGGCCTGATGAAGGCGCAACGTGTCAAGAACGCTGTCATCGTGCCGACCGGCGCGAAGGGGGGGTTCTACCCCAAGCAGTTGCCCAATCCGCAGGTCGACCGCGACGCCTGGTTCGCCGAAGGCACGGAAAGCTATCGCATCTTCATCCGCACCCTGCTGTCGATCACCGACAATATCGTGAAGAACAAGGTGAAGCACCCCGCCCAGGTGGTGGTGCGCGACGGCGACGATCCCTATTTCGTGGTCGCCGCCGACAAGGGCACCGCGACCTTCAGCGACGTCGCCAATGCGATCGCGCTGGAGCGGGACTTCTGGCTGGGCGACGCCTTTGCCAGCGGCGGTTCCAACGGCTATGACCACAAGGCGATGGGCATCACCGCCAAGGGCGCCTGGATCAGCGTCCAGCGTCACTTCGCCGAAATGGGCGTCGATGTGCAGAGCGAACCGGTCAAGGTCGTGGGCTGTGGCGACATGTCGGGCGACGTGTTCGGCAACGGCATGCTACTCAGCAAGGCGATCAAGCTGGTCGCCGCCTTCGACCATCGTCACATCTTCCTCGACCCCAATCCCGATCCGGCCAAGAGCTGGGAAGAGCGCAACCGCATGTTCGCCCTGCCCCGTTCCAGCTGGGAGGATTATGACAAGGGCCTGATCTCCGAAGGCGGCGGCGTGTTCGCCCGCAGCCTCAAGAAGATCCCGCTCACCCCGCAGGTTCAGGAAATCCTGGGCGTGACCGAGAGCGAGATGGAGCCGACCGCGCTCATCTCCGCCATCCTCAAGAGCCCCAACGACCTGCTGTGGTTCGGCGGCATCGGCACCTATGTGAAGGCCGCCGCGCAGAGCCATGGCGATGTCGGCGACCCGGCCAATGACCGTCTGCGCGTCAATGCCGAACAGCTGCGCGTCAAGGTGGTGGGCGAAGGCGCGAACCTTGGCACCACACAGGCCGGGCGCATCGCCTTCTCGCTGCATGGCGGGCGCATCAACACCGACTTCATCGACAATAGTGCCGGCGTCGACTGCTCGGATAATGAGGTCAACATCAAGATCGCGCTGAACAAGGAAATGGCGGAAGGCCGCCTGCCCTTCGACAAGCGCAACGCCCTGCTCGAAAGCATGACCGACGCGGTCGGCGCGATCGTGCTGGAGGATAACCGGCTTCAGGCGCTCGGCCTGTCGATCGCCGAAAGCGGCGGCGCGGCGGACCTTGCCTCCTATGTCCGGCTGATCGAGACGTTCGAGGAAACCGGCCGTCTCGACCGCCAGGTCGAAGGGCTGGCCGCCAATGACCAGTTGCTGCGGCGTGGTCAGGATGGCCAGGGCCTCACCCGCCCCGAACTCGCCGTGCTGCTCTCCACCGCCAAGCTGGCGCTACAGGACGCGATCGAACATGGCGACCTCGCGACCGATCCCAGCATGGGCGCGGAACTGGCCGCCGCCTTCCCTGCCGCGATGCAGGAGAAGGAAGCCGATGCGATCGCGGCCCATGCGCTCAAGAAGGAGATCATCGCCACCAAGGTTGCGAACCGCATCGTCAACCGCCTCGGCATCATCCATCCCTTCGAACTGGCGGAAGAAGAGGGCTGCTCGCTCGCCGATCTCGCCAGCGCCTTCCTGATCGCTGAGCGTCTCTACGACATCCGCACCCTGTGGGCGGATATCGACGCGGCCGACATGTCGGAAGCCGCCCGCCTGGCCCTGTTCGGCGACATCGCCAGCGGCATGCGTGCACAGATCGCCGATATCCTGCGCAGCGTGCCGGCCGGCACCCTGCCGGACGCCGGCCATGCGATCCTGGCCAAGGGCGTCGAAACACTCGCCAATCAGGTCGATGACCTGCTCACCAGCGAAGCGCTGCGCCGTGTCACCGCCGTTACCGATCGCCTGCTCTCGCTCGGCGCACCGGACATGCTGGCCGTGCGTACCGCCGGCCTGTTCAAGCTGGATGGTGCGGTCGGCATCGCCGCGCTCGCCGGTCGCCTGAAGATGGACGAGATCGCGCTGACCCGCGCCTTCACCCATCTGGGCGAGGCTGTCGGCATCGACTG
>NZ_JBSXOQ010000008.1:0-6467 GCF_056859495.1 Sphingobium sp. L-44
GTGGAGAGAGCTTTTGGCATTGGGCCCTCGGCGCTGACGGAGGCCATGGGCATGCTCAACCACCATTTCGCAGCAGCCGCCTGATCGGCGCAGAGCGACAGCCTACCTCTGACTGCCGCCAATCTTTGCAACAGAGCCCTCTTGATTGTCCCGACAGGAACCTGTTCGATCGTGGCTGTCTCTTCATAGCTCAAACCCTGGATCCCGATGAGCTGGATGCACCGCTGCTGCTCGGGCGTCAGGCGGGACCACAGGCGACGAACATCGCTCAACGTCACGACCGACTCCTGGTTTGACGCCACAGGAATATCGATGAGTTCGGCGGTTTCGCTCGCATATCCCGCACCTCGACGGCGAACCTGCGACAGAAAGGAGTTGCGGAGGATACGGAAGGTCCAAGCCTTCAAATTCGTACCGGGCTCAAACGACGCGCGGTGGCGCCAGGCCTTCAGCAAGGTTTCCTGAACAAGGTCCTGTGCAGTATCGGAATTCCTGGCCAGCGATCGCGCATAGCTCGCCAGCCTAGGCATCAGGTCGCTCAATGCGGCGCCAAATTCCGACCACTCCTCAGTCGGTACATGCGATCGGTTTCCCAATAGTTCGGACAAGCATAGGCCCCTGTTCGATGAATTTAGGCGGCAATATATACACCGACCGGTTTACTTTTTGGAAAAACGCCACCTGTCCTGGATTGTTCCACTCCCTCAGCGATGACGCCCGATTGGCGAAACAAGCGCGCGATAGAGGGAGGGTGGAAACCGACTACGTGGAAAGGTCTGCAATAGCAGGTCAGCGCCTCTGCCTGCTTGCGAACCAAGCCCAGGCTGCTGGCAGCACCGCAGATGCCATCATCATTGCGCCGACAACATCATGGTCGCGCTGAAGGATCGCGCCGGCGACGAGCAGCCCGGCTGATAGGATGTTGGGATCGGCGCGCCAGGGCGACGTCGGATTTGGGGAAACCGCGCCTCCCTGTAATTCAATCGGCAGCGCGCCCGACCGCGCTACCCGCTCGGCGAAAGCCACCAGCTCGGGCGAGGCGGCGGCCAGCCGGCCAAGGCTAGTCGCCAGCCGGCGTCCGCCCCGCTTGATGCCGGCCGGGCCGATCCGCTCCCGCAGCAGTTCGCGCGCGATCGGTGCGGCGCGCGCCGCGATGTCGAAGCCGGGATCGAGCCGTCGTACGAACCCTTCGGCGATCAACAGGGTCCGCAGCAGCAGGGCCAGATCGGGTGGTAGCGCCAGGCGGTAGGTGCGCAGCAGCGCGAAGACGCGACCGAAGACGTCGGCGAGCTCGATCTGCTGGAGTACCGCCCCGCGAAACTGGCCGATCAGCGCGTCGAGTTCGCGGGTCAGCGCCTGGCGATCGACGTCTGTTTCGCCCGACCATTGCAGAAGCACGTCCGTCACCGATCGCGAGTCCTCGCCGGCGATCGCAAGGACGAGCGTAACAACCTCGTTTCGTCGGGCGGGGCTGAGCACGCCGACCGCCCCGAAGTCGATGAACGCCAGCGACGCATCGGCGAGGACAAAGACATTGCCGGGATGGGGGTCCGCATGGAACCGGCCGTTGAAGATTATCATTCGCAGGACTGCATCTGCATATATGCCGGCGATATCCGCACCGCAGTCTCCCGCTCCATCAAGGATAGCGCGGACGGGCATGCCGTCGAGCCGCTGCTGCACATTGATCCGGCGGCCGACCTGATCCCAGTAGAAGGCGGGCGTGCGAACGCCGAGCGGCTGCAGGAACGCGCCAATGCTCTCGCAGGCTGCCGCTTCGGCACTGAGGTCCATTTCCTGCGACAGGCTCTCCGCGAAGAACCGGAGCAGCTCGTCGGGCCTGAGGCGGCGGATCTCCGGTGAGTGTCTCGCGGCGAGCCGCGCAATGCGGCGGAGCAGCCTCAGGTCGGCATCGACGCGTTCCGCGATCCCCGGTCGGCGTACCTTTACCACGACCTCGGTTCCGTCGCTCAGGGTGGCTGCATGAACCTGCGCGATCGAGGCCGCGGCGATCGGCTCGCGGTCGAAGCTCGCGAACACGTCCGCGATCGGGGAGCCAAGCGCAGCCAGGATCGTCGGCTCCAGCGCCTCGAACGGCAACGGGGTCACCCGGTCCTGCAGCGTCGACAGCGCGCGCACCCATTCCGGCCCGAGCAGGTCTTCACGGGTCGCCAGCACCTGCCCCAGCTTGACCGCAACGGGTCCAAGGTCCCGCAGCAGCGCGACGACCCGCTCGGGCGTACTGACGTCCACCGGCTGCTCGGAACGACCGGGCAGCAGGCCCAGGCGAGAGGCGAGCCCGTTCAGGCCGTGGCGCCCCATGATCTGGATAAGCTCTGCGAGGCGCGCACGCTCACCGATCTGAGGCTCGTCGTCCGTGGCGGGCATCACTTGCTGCAACCATCCCCGTCTCGCGGGCGGTAGCCATCAAGGAACAGGTCGATACCGCGCGAGATACGATCGCGCGCCGCCTCGTCATACGCTGGCGGAGACAACCCCAGCGCTGCACGGCGCATGGGGGCGACCACGACGAGTGTGACGAACTGCTCGGCAGCGAACACGGGGTCGGCCAGCGACAGCTCTCCCTTGGCATTGGCGTGGGCGAGGATCGATGCCACCCACTGGACGGCCCGCTGGTAACCGAAATCGTGGATGTTCGCCGCAAGCGCGGGAAAGCGCACGGCTTGCGCGATGACGACACGTTCCATGGAGGCGATCCGGGGCGTCAGGAGCCACTCGAGCAGGCGATCGGCAATTTCGCGAAGGCGCGATCCGATGTCGGGTTCGTCGCTGCCGGAGGGTTCGAGCGCGCGCAGCTGCGTATCGATCTCGTCGAGGATCACCGCCTCGAACACGCGCGCCTTGCTGCCGAAGCGCGCGTACAGTGTTCGTTTGGAGATGCGCGCCTGTTCGGCGATCATGTCGGCACTGGCGCCATCGAACCCGTGTTCGAAGAACAGTTGGCGAGCGCTCTTGAGGATGTGCGAGGTCAGGCGGAGCGCGTCCTCGGTGGTCGGTCTGCCCATCTTTCGGGGGCGCCGCGCCTTTTTCTTCTCATCATCGCTCAATCTCTTTCTCCTGGACCGAGGATAGCGCGATCCGAGCACTTTGACGAGCAATGCCGCAAGGGCCGTAGGCTCCGTGGCCGCCGGCTCGGACTCCGCCGACGGCTTGAAAACGTTGCAAGCAGATTATTTCCCAGGCTCTGCGTCAGGCTTGTATGTGGGGAGGGACGGAGAGCCTAGACCCAGCCCCTCCTGATCGATACGAACGGCCGTCTCCCTGACGGCGCTTACCTTGCCCCTTACTGAACCTATTGTCTCGACCAGGCGGTCCTGCTGGGCGGTCGCCCGCTCGATCTCGGGCCTCAGAGCCTCGGCGCGGGCAGCGAATCCTTCAGCTGAGTCACGAGCGATCCCTAATTTGCGGTTCGCCTTAGCAAGAGCGGATGGACCGCGATCTTTCAAGGTGACCCTCAGACTTTCGGCGCGATTGCCTGACCGTTGCAAACCCTCTCCCAAGGTAACCATACGCCCTCGCGCACCCATGAGTCCCTCCGACGCCGTTCCAACCTTGTCTGCCCACCCCGCGGAGTTGTGCGCGAGCGCCGCAAGACGCTCGCTCGCGCGCTGCTGCTGAGCGGCACCAAGGTTGAGTGAAACGGAGTCCACGGTGCGGCTGATCTTCTCCACAAGTGCTATCGGGTCTCCCCCACCACCAAGAAGCCCGCCCTCCTTGGCAGGAATGATCGGGAACTCCCCGTCTTTTGCGGCAACGATCGGGAGCGCATCATGTGTTGCGCCATCGAGACTGATGTTCGCCGTTCCGCCTAATGCTGATCGGACAATCGTAGCCTTGACGCCGGTAACGATAGGGATTTCTGGTTCCAAATTGACAGCTACCAGAACCACGGACGGGTCTTGGCTGTCGAATTCGACAGATGTAACATGCCCAGCCGGCACGCCCGAAAATGTCACCGGTGATCCCTTTTCAATGCCGGCGACGCTTCCTGAGAAGCGGATCATATAGGGCCTGCGGTTCCCGTTGCGAGGCTCCAACAGCCACAGCGTAAAGACCAAGGTGCCCAGCAGCAAGCCCGTCACTGCGAGAACCAGAAAGCTGTTCGACCGTGTCTCCATCGAGATGATATCCCATTAAGACGGCAGGTAAGTTTTAGGCCGTACCGTTCCCGCACATCAGCCAGTGCCTGGAGGACGCCGATTCTCGGTGTGCGAACAGCACGGTGAGCCTGCCCTATTGCACATCCCCTCACGATAAGTATACCGTATCGTACCATAAACGGTTTTGGGTGTGATTTTGCCGTTCTCTGAACCCGTCATTCATTCCGAAAACAACATAACGAAAATTTCGGGCGATTGGTTGGCCTCAACGGTCCAATCGGCGGGAGCAACGGCCGATGGCCGTTTGCTGGCTTCAGACGGGCAGATCGACTGGAGCCAATTAGGGCGGGTCGACAGTGCAGGCGCGTTCGCGCTTATTCAGGCGCTTGGTGCCAGCGATCTAGGAAACGATGTACCAGATCGACTTCGGCGTGTCCTAGACATCGTTGCCCCCGCGATCCAGGAACATGCGACCAAAAAACCCAAAAAGTCTTATGGTTTTTTCACACGCTTAGGCCGCAAAGTGGTTGCAGGGCTGAGCGAACTATATGGTAACATCTTGTTCCTGGGCCGCTCTGAGGTGGGCGTTGGAAGAGCGGTTATCAACCCTCGCAGGTTACGCGTGCGAGCGCTAGTAAGCGTGATGCAGCAGGGAAGTCTCGAGGCGCTCCCAATCATCATGACGATGACATTCTTCATCGGGGCAGTGGTGGCTTTGGTCGGCACGAACCTGCTGCAGAACTTGGGGGCATCGGTTTTCACCGTTCAGCTCGTTGGGGTATCGGTGTTGCGCGAGTTTGGGGTGCTAATACCGGCAATTCTTCTGGCTGGCAGATCGACGTCTACATTCGCTGCCCAAATCGGAGCTATGCGAATGAACCAAGAAACAGATGCAATGGTGGTCATGGGTGTCGATCTCATGGAGGCGCTTGTAACCCCACGCGTGCTGGCGATGATCATTACTCTCCCGCTTTTATCAGTCGCAGCGATGATTGCCGGCATTCTTGGTGGCCTGCTTGTGAGCTGGGCTTCTTTAGATATTTCACCAGTGTTTTTCGTAGAGCGTCTTCGGCAGACGGTGGACCTCCAGCATTTCTGGCTTGGTCTGATCAAGACACCTGTAATGGCCATCATCATTGCACTGACTGGCTGCCGCCAGGGAATGGCCGTCCGTGGCGACGTCGAGGTGTTGGGTAGAAACGTCACGACCGCAGTCGTTCAGGCATTGTTCGCCATCATCCTCCTCGATGCAGCTTTCGCCCTCGTTTTCATGAAACTGGACCTGTGATGGCCGAGCGGGAAAGGGTGATCGAAGTACGCAACCTTAAAACAGCGTTCGGTAGAACGGTAATCCATGAAGATTTGGACCTCGACGTCTATCGCGGGGAGATTCTTGGAATAGTTGGCGCTTCGGGCGGCGGAAAATCCGTGTTGCTCAATACGATGTTGGGATTACAGCGACCAGTTTCTGGATCGGTAGTAGTAGACGGTCAGGACATCTTTGATAGTCCTGATCGACAATGGCTCGCATCAAATATGGGCGTGATGTTTCAAAACGGTGCGCTATTTTCATCCCTAACGCTTCAGGAGAATGTCGAAGCGCCGTTTCTTGAACATACTGAGATTCGAGGCGAATTTCTAAGTCGATTGGCCCAGATGAAAATCTCTCTGGTCGGGCTTGCTAATGATGCAGCCTATAAGCGCCCGGCAGAACTTTCCGGCGGCATGAGAAAACGTGCTGGCGTTGCACGTGCACTAGCGCTCGATCCCAAGCTTCTTTTTTTAGATGAACCAACGGCCGGCCTCGATCCCCTCGCGGCTGCAGAATTTGACGACTTGATCGTATCGCTGCGTGATGCCTTGGAATTGACTGTCGTCATGGTCACCCACGATCTGGACAGCCTGTTTCAAATTTCTGATCGAGTAGCGGTTCTGGCGGACAAAAGGATCGTCGCGTCTGACGCAGTCGAGAAACTGCGTGATTCTGAAGACGAATGGACACGCTCTTATTTTCAAAGCCGAAGAGCACGGCGATTCAACTCAGGTGGCGACTAAATGGAGAGGCATGCCAATTACGCTCTGGTGGGTAGTCTGACAGTTGGTCTGCTGGTGGCAGCGATTGGCTTCATTCTCTGGCTAGGTAACGACCAATTCGGTAAAGGCTTCGACCATTATCGAGTTGTTTTTGACGGACCTGTGCGCGGCCTAGGTTTCGTGGACAAAGGGTATCCATTGCAGGGCTGAGACGAGATTGACGAAGCCGAGGTAGGACTCTTTGGTTTTGTCGTATCGAGTTGCGATACGCCGCCAGTTCTTGAGTTTGTTGAAGAGGCGTTCGACAAGATT
>NZ_JBSXOQ010000009.1:0-2635 GCF_056859495.1 Sphingobium sp. L-44
CGAACCCAAGGGCAGATTCCCACGCGTTACGCACCCGTGCGCCACTAGATCCGAAGATCTCGTTCGACTTGCATGTATTAGGCATGCCGCCAGCGTTCGTTCTGAGCCAGGATCAAACTCTCAAGTTTGATGTCCGATCTCCAACCAGGCGGAATAAGCCCGATCAGAAACCGCTCATTTTCAGGAGCCATTCCTGCACAATATATTCTAGTGGAATATATCGAGACATATAGGAACGGCCTAAATTTATCTGAACCCCTACGCCTGAAAGCCGTAAGAACCCAGGGCCGCCGCCCACATGTCCCTTCATCTAAATCACAATGTCAAAGAGCCGCACCGACATCAAAACCGGACAACCAGTGTTCCCCAAACTCTTGTCTGGAGGACCAGTGTCCGTCTATGTGGGCGACCGTCCCGAGCGCTTCCGTTTGGCAGCGCCCCGTCCGGTGAAAAGCCCTCTAGGCGGGGCATTTGATTCGGTCAACCGCGAAATTCCGCCCTTTTTGAATTTCCCCTCCGAAAGTTGAAAATGCGGCCCCTCCCGATCGCGTGAAAAGCCCGGTCTTTCGGGCATTTCGGAGATTTCACGCGCTTGTAATAAAAATGCGTTTCCGGAACCGGATTGGGGGCCGGGTCCCACGCCTCTCCATCCGAATCCCGATCCTGCTGCGGCAAGAATCGGGAATCAGGGGAGAATCGGTACGAGAATCAGGCCAGCGGCTCGCCTGCCCACAATTCGGTATCGATCTGCGCCTGCGCATCGCGCGGGTAACGCGGACCCGACACCGCCCCGAAATCGAACAGGCTGTCGATGCGGTCGAGCAGCGGGCGTGGCAGGTCGAGCCTCGCGGCCGCCAGATCCTCTTCGAGATGCGCCATGTTGGTCGTGCCGGGAATCGGCACGATGAAATCGCGGCGGGACAGCAGCCAGGCCAGGCAGAGCTGCGCCATGGTGCAGCCCGCTTCGTCGGCGAGCCCCTTGAGCTTCGTTGCCAGATCCAGATTATGGGCAAGGTGGGGCGGCTGGAAACGCGGCATGGCGCCGCGAATATCTCCCTCGGGCACGCCCTGTGGCCCGACCCCGCCGGCGAGCAGGCCGCGACCGACCGGCGAAAAGGCGACGAAGCCGATGCCGAGTTCCGCGCAGGCATCGAGCACGGCAACCTCCGGGTTGCGGCTCAAGGGAGAATATTCGGTCTGCACTGCGGTGATCGGATGGACCGCATGGGCGCGGCGAATCGTCGCCGCCGCCATTTCCGACAGGCCGATCGCGCCGATCTTGCCATCCTCCACGCCGCGCACCATCGCACCGACCGATTCCTCGATCGGCACCTGCGGGTCCAGGCGATGGAGATAATAGAGATCGATATGGTCGGTCCTGAGCCGGCGCAGCGAATCCTCCAGCACGCGGGTGATCGCCTGGGGCGAGCCGTCGAGGCCGCGCTTGCCATCAATCTCCGCCAGCACGCATTTGCTGGCGAGGGTGAAATCGGCGCGCCGGTCCATGATGGTGCGGCCCAACAATTCCTCATTGGCGCCGAAGCCATAGAGCGCAGCGGTGTCGAAGAAGGTCACGCCGACATCGAGCGCATGGCGCAGCAGCCGTTCGGCCTCATCGGTCGACGGGCGCGGCAGATAGGCGTGGGAGAGGTTCATGCAGCCAAGGCCGATGGCGGAAACGGTGAGTGCGCCCAGGCGGCGGGTGGGAAGAGCGGTCGTCATGAGGTGGGAAACATCCTGTCGGTTGGGGCCGTGCATGGCGCAAGAGATAGGTCCGCCTCTCCGCTCTGTCATGCCCTTGGTCATGCCCTCACCCGGCAGGACGAAAGAAGATGGGGTTTACCCGGCTTAATAAAGCCAATCTTGCCCGGCGGGCGCAGCGGGGTCATTTCGACGGCACATTATAGACCCTTATGCCGCCCAGCGGCGCGAGCGAGCCCATGACCCGGAACCTGACCCATCTTCAGCGCCTAGAGGCGGAGAGCATACATATATTGCGGGAGGTTGTGTCGGAGGCGGAGCGGCCTGTGATGCTGTACTCGGTGGGCAAGGATTCGGCGGTGATGCTGCATCTGGCGAAGAAGGCCTTCTATCCCTCGCCGCCACCCTTCCCGCTGCTCCATGTCGACACCACCTGGAAGTTCCGCGCCATGTACGACCTGCGCGACAAGGCGGCGCGCGACGCGGGGATGGAACTGCTGGTCCATCATAATCCCGAGGCACAGGCGCGCGGCATCAACCCGTTCGACCATGGCGCCCTCCACACCGACATGTGGAAGACGGAAGGGCTGAAGCAGGCGCTCGACAAGTTCGGCTTCGACGCAGCCTTCGGCGGCGCGCGCCGCGACGAGGAGAAGAGCCGCGCCAAGGAGCGCATCTTCTCCTTCCGCACCGCCTCGCATGGCTGGGACCCCAAGAACCAGCGGCCCGAGCTGTGGAACCTCTATAATGCCCGCAAGGCCAAGGGCGAGAGCATCCGCGTCTTCCCGATCTCCAACTGGACCGAGCTCGACATCTGGCAATATATCCAGCTCGAGGGCATCGAGATCGTGCCGCTCTATTTCGCTGCGCCGCGCCCCACCGTCGAGCGCGACGGCATGCTGCTGATGGTCGATGATGACCGCTTCCCGCTGGC
>NZ_JBSXOQ010000010.1:0-3052 GCF_056859495.1 Sphingobium sp. L-44
ACCACGCTCAGATGGCAGTAATGTGCCGATGATCCCCCACTCGTCCTCCGTCAGCCCAATACGCTCGCCCAACGCCACCTCCAAAAGGCAGCCTTGAATCAACGCCCGATCCTGCTGTCAACCTTTGTCCACGAAACCTAGAAGATTCCCCGGGCATCCGAACAGGGCCCATTCGAAAATGCTGATCCGCAAGATCGAATACCTTGAGGCCGCCGTTCTGGGAGAGCAAGCCCTACAACTCGGAGATGAAGCTTCGACAGCTAAATTTCTGGAAGAGTGGGAAGATCCGCGCCTTGGACTCGGGAAACTCGTGCACAAACGGACGATCACGACCCATGCTAGATATGGTGGTTTGGTACAATGGGCAGTCTCTCTTTTTGCTGCATTCCAAATCTCAAGGCGGCGGCAGTTAGGCAGCGTTGCTCCGTCGCCGACGCCCATTGAGAACCGCAAGAGCATTGAAAAGCTTGTAGCGTCTTTTGTCCCCACCACTCACCAGCTGACGAGCTTCCTGTTTAAGCTGGCCCTCATGTGCGACATAGACTTGGGTTCATTGAAAGAGCTGGATCGTGAATGCCTGAGGAACTCAGAAGGTGGTACGATAGATATATTCTACAGAAAGAACAGAAATTCTAAGAAACTCCTATCACGCACTGTCAAGGATGGAAGCTTGGAAACCCCGGGCGGATTGATCAGAGCTGTTTTGGAGATAACAGATCTAGCAAGCCAAATACTTTCGAAGCACGGACATCAAGATGCAAGAAAATTATGGCTGGGTGTTTTCAGAGGTTCTGGAGTACACGCTTGCGATTTTTTCGATACTAAGAGCCATCCTTGGGTAGCGTTTTGTGATCGCAACAAAATTACCAATGATAATGGCGACGTTCTAGATGCGATCCAGCCATCAAGATTCCGTAAGACAGTCAAAGCGGTAAAATATTTGAGAAGTGGCGGCGATGTCAACGCTATCGCTGACGACAATAGTAAAAACGTTGCCCGGGACCACTATGCAAATCTTCCAGCGCTTGCTGAGATGCACGACGAAGCTGTCGCCAGTGCTTTTAGGCGCGCTTTGTCGGATTGTGACCATCGCGTTCTGCCAGATCTATCGAATAGGGAATCGGAGGCTGAACAGCTAAGTCAAGCAACAGGCTTCAGCGTGGCCACCTGTCTCGCTGTCATTGATGGTGAAGAGGATGTCTGGCTAGCCGGCTGCTTGGACTTCTCTGCAAGTCCATATGGCGCCAAGGGAGAGGATTGCCCTACGCCATTCACCGAGTGCTTGCACTGCCCCAACAGCGTATTCACCGCCCGCAAGCTCCCCAATCTATTGCGCTTTAAAGGTATTTTATCCGATCGGCGAACTGAGGTCGGCGACGAAGAGTGGGCAGCGCTCTATGCGGAGGATTGGTATCGCTTGACCAAACAGATACTTCCCAGGTTTAGCGAGGCGCAGATTTCTGGAGCTTCGAAGATTATTCAAGGAGACAGTCTCGACGACGACCCTGAACTATTCATTCCGGCGGTGATTGGACTTTCGGCATGACTGATGGCGTGACAGAGGTGGCTGCGGCGAAGCTAGGTCTCAAAATCGATCCGTCTCTTCCCGTCATCCCGAAAAACTATCTGGACCCAGGGGAGCCTGCCGATCAGCTCAGCATCAAGGGTGACAAAGAGTGGGATCTTACTCCAGGAATCGCGAGGACAAATGTTCCAACCCATGACCGGAAAGTGAGATTCGAGGACTATCCTATTGAATATGCTGAATTAATATGGGCCTATTCATGGTTATGCATGAATTTTGATCATAGTTGCGTGGCGACTAATCTCGCCGCAGTTCCGCCGGCTAGAGTTCGCCGAGAGGCGAAGCGACTGTTGAGATACCTTCGTTTTATGAAGAACAGGGGCGTTGGCCTCGCTAACATCAGGGATTCAGATAACGACGCGTGGATGGCTCTCTTTCGGGGCCAATCGCACCCCAGCAGAGTGAGGGCCTCCTCAGTTCCGAAGCGCCTTCACATATATCGGGATTATCTCGACGTAGATATGCCTGCAGAGGGGCCTTGGAGAGATCGCGAAGCGAACGAAGTGCTTGGCAAAAGAGAGCAGACCTTCGTTAACACGACAAACCGCGTGCCGCGATCGATCATGGATCCGATGCTCAGATGGGCCCTGCTTTATGTCGATGTCGCTTTCGAAGATGTTTTGCGTATTGCCCGAGGAGATCGAGCATCTGTTATCCGTCCAACGACAGGCTGCGCCTGCATCCCCGGTACAAATGTCAGTTGGCGTTCGGACAAACATAGAGATCGCTTTCGGTATGAGCAGATACATCTATTTGTGACAGCAGCTTACATAGTCACTGCCTACTTATCCGGGATGAGGGATTGCGAAGTGCAGGCGATCAGGCGCGGTTCTGCGCGAGTGAAGCGGGATGAAGAGGGCAATCCGTATCGGCATTCGATTGTCTCGATGGCCTTTAAGCGTCAGCACGTCAGAGGCGTGATCGAGGAGTGGGTGGTTTTACCAGAGGTGCATCGCGCTTTAGAACGCGTCGAGAAAATATCCGACTTGATGCGGGAGTTAGAGCCACGGTTCTTCGAATGGCCGGACTCGGACCTGCTTTTTCGAAGGTACTCTAACGTTCGGACGAGTGTTGCGGGGTCACGTCCGTCAATGTGGTGTAATTTCGGTGCTGGCCATCGGGCTGCATTTTCAGGCGGCCTTGGGTGTAATCTGTAGCGGCTGAACCTCCTCGCTTATGGGTGTGGCAAGGGGGGCCATGCCCTCGATCTGCATCTAGCCGTGCTGGAGCTGGTATTCATGGTTCTGCTCGAGCAGGACGGCACCGCCGAGGCGGATGATGCTGTCCTCGTTGGGGAAGATGCCGACAACATGGGCGCGGCGCTTGACTTCCTTGTTCAGGCGTTCCAGCGGGTTGGTGCTGTGAAGCTTGACCCGGTGCTGCTCGGGGAAGCACATGTAGGCGAGCACGACGTGCTCGGTATCGTCCATGCAGGCGCCGAGCTTGGGCCATCTGGCGCGCAATTGA
>NZ_JBSXOQ010000011.1:0-10567 GCF_056859495.1 Sphingobium sp. L-44
GATCGAAAACATGTTCGGCAAGCTCAAGGACTGGCGGCGCATCCACACCCGATACGACCGTTGCGCACACACCTTCATGTCCGCCATCTGTATCGCCGCCGCCGTCATCTTCTGGCTCAATCAATGAGTCCTGAGCCTAGATTTCTGGACGCCTTCTATCCTAATTTTGAGGACAGGAGACGGCGATGGGGAAGTCCAATTTCAGCGATGAGTTCAAGCGTGATGCGGTGGCCCAGATTACCGAACGTGGGTATCCGGTAGCGGAGGTTTCTGAGAGGCTCGGCGTCAGTCAGCATTCGCTGTATGCCTGGAAGCGACAACTGGCGAAGGTTGTGTCTGGCGATGCCAGCAAGGATGCCGAGATCCGCCAGCTGAAGCGCGATCTGGCCCGGGTGACCGAGGAGCGCGACATCCTAAAAAAGCCACCGCGTATTTGACCTGCGGTCACTTCGTTCCGCCAGGGATGCAAAGTGAGATACGCATTTGTTGCCGAGCATCGTGACCAGTTCAGAGTTCGATCGATGTGTCGGTGCCTGCGCATCCAGCCCAGCGGTTTCTATGTTTGGCAGAAGAGCCCACTGAGCACGCGGGCCCAGGAAGACGCTCGGCAGACAGAGTTGATCCGGCAAGCCTGGAACGACAGCGGTAAGGTCTATGGCTACCGCAAGCTGCACGACGACCTGCTGGATCAGGGCGAGACCTGCTGCCCGAACCGCGTTGCCCGGCTGACCAGGCTGGCGGGTATCAAGGCGCAGATCGGCTACAAACGCCGACCGGGGAGCTATGGCGGCAAGCCATCCCTGGCGGTCGACAACACTCTGGATCGGCAGTTCGACGTTGCTGCCCCTGATCGGGCCTGGGTGACCGACATTACCTACATCCGCACCCTGGAGGGCTTTGCCTATCTGGCTGTCGTGATTGATCTCTACTCCCGCCGCGTGGTGGGCTGGTCGATGCAGAGCAGGCAGACCACTGATGCGGTGCTGCAGGCGCTGCATATGGCGGTATGGCGGCGCAAGCCGAAGCAGCGGGTGCTGATCCACTCAGATCAGGGCTCGCAGTTCACCAGCATGGACTGCGCGGCCTTCATCCGGGCTCACAATCTTGAGCATTCTATGAGCCGGCGCGGCAACTGCCATGACAACGCCGTCGCCGAGAGCTTTTTCTCCTCGCTCAAGCGTGAGCGCATTCGGCGCCGTACCTACAAAACACGCGATGAAGCCCGGCAGGACGTGTTCGATTACATCGAGATGTTCTACAATCCGGTCCGCAAGCAGGTCAGGAACGGGATGCTGCCTCCCAACCAGTTTGAACGGCAGCAGTTTCTGAAAACAGAAGGCGTCCAGAAAACTAAGGGCTACTCATACCGGCAAAGCCTGATGCTGGGCCATTTCGATCCGCGAAAGCGACCGAACGGCGAGCCTGTGATGCCAGATAGATGTCACGATCAACACAGCGAGCGACAATATCAGCGCCAATGCGCCCGCGACCATCGCCTTCCTGAAGCTCACCGGCACCTCCCCGCTGCGCTGTCATCCGCACCTGCATGGATGCCGAGTGTAATGGCCCAGACCGCGCGGTTGGATCATACTTTGGTCCAATAGGGTTTTCCGACCCATGCCGGACGCTCAGTTCCTAATTTTCGCGGGCCGGAAGCAAACATTCCGTTTAGTCGCATGGGCGCCTAATCACGATAGCGCACGGCTTCGACAAACAGCTTGAAAGCGGCGGAGGCATGCCGCCGGTTGGGATAATAAAGCTGATAGCCCGGCAGGTCGGGCGTGAACTTGCCCAGAACCTGGATCAGTCGCCCGGCATCAAGATCATCCTGCACCTGATCGGTCGGCAGATAGGCGAGACCGTGACCATCGAGCGCCGCAGCACGGACGAGTTCAATCGTCGTCAGCACCAGCGGTCCGCCGACTCGCACCTTCGCCTCCCGCCCGCCGCGCATCAGACGCCAGGCCAAGGGCGCCCGAGAACCGGGCAAGCCCAGATTGATGGCGCGATGATCGACAAGGCCGGCCGGAGACGCCGGCGCGCTTCGTCCGGCGAAATAGGCGGGCGCGCCGACGATCGCCATTGGCACATCCGCGCTGATGCGAACCGCAATCATGTCCTTGGCGATCTCGCCGCCCAACCGAACACCGGCGTCGAACCGATCGGCCACCACATCCGCGAGCGCATAGTCGATCGTCAGTTCAACCGTGACATCCGGATTTTCAGGGAGGAGCTTGCGCATCGCTGGCAGATCGTCTTGGCGGCATGCTCCACCGTCGTCACGCGGATCGTGCCCGATGGCCGATCCCGCAAATCCCCCAGCGACGCAATGGCGCCGTCCAGATCATGCAACATTGGCCCCAGCGTGGCGATCAACCGTTCCCCCGCCTCTGTCGGGGCGACGCTGCGCGTGGTGCGGGACAGGAGGCGCATCCCAAGCCGCTCCTCGATCTTGCGCACGATCTGGCTGAGCCCCGATTGCGCCATGCCCAGGCGTGCGGCCGCCTTGGTGAAGCTGCGTTCTTCCGCAACGATCACGAATGCCGCCAGATCAGCGATCTCATCGCGCCTCATTCATCACTCCAGTGATAGGACCAAGCAGTATTACCTGCCTAATCCACGCAATCGCCAGGGTCTATATCTCCCTTATCGGCAGACGATCCCCCCGTCGCCAGCCCCGAGGAGACCGAGACATGAGCAAGATCAGCTTCGCCAATTCGAACAACCCGTCGATAGCCATGTCGGCCGTCATCAACCTGCCCGAAGGCTTCGATGAAACCCGGCGCTATCCGGCGATCGTCGTTTCGCATCCGGGCGGCGGGGTGAAGGAACAGACGGCCGGCACCTATGCCCGCAAGCTGGCGGAGCAGGGCTTCGTCACGATCGCCTTCGACCGCTCTTATCAGGGCGAAAGCGGTGGCGATATTCGTCAGCTGGAAAATCCCCATATCAGCACCGAGGATGTCAGCGCGGTCATCGATCATCTGACGACGCTGCCCTATGTCGACCGGGAGCAGATCGGCGCGATGGGCATCTGTGCGGGCGCCGGCTATACGGCCAATGCCGCGATCCAGGATCGCCGGATCAAGGCGATCGGCACGGTCAGCGCGGTCAATATCGGTTCCATGTTCCGCAATGGCTGGGACAACATGGTCAAATCGATCGACGCGCTGCCCTATGTCGAGGCCGGCTCGAGCGCCCGCACCGCCGACGCCGAGGGCAAGGGCCATGCGACCATGCCGCTGGCACCGATGAACGAGGCGGATGCGCCGAACGAGGAGCTTCGTCAGGCCTGGGAATATTATCATACTCCGCGCGCCGAATATCCGACCGCGCCCGGCTTTGCGACGCTGCGCAGCCTGAACCAGATCATCACCTATGATGCCTATCATATGGCCGATGTTTATCTGACCCAGCCGATCCAGATCGTCGCCGGCAGCATGGCGGGCTCGAAGTGGATGAGCGATGATCTTTATGATCGCGCGGCCAGCACCGACAAGGCATTCCATGTCGTCGAGGGTGCCGACCATATGGATCTCTATGATGGCGAAGCCTTTGTCGACGAGGCCGTGTCCGTCCTCGCCCCGTTCTTCACGGCCAAGCTCACGGCCGCCGTGACCGAACCCGCCGAGTAATCGAGCAAGCAGGCGCCGGGAGCATTGCGCTCCTGGCATCCACTGTCTTTCCCGAGGAAATGATCATGGAAAGCGTTCAGATCCAGAACCGCGACATGGCATGGCACATCGCCGCCAACATCCTGTTCCCGCCGAATTTCGATGCCGCAAAGAGCTGGCCGGCAATCATCGCCGTCCACCCGTTCGGCAGTTGCAAGGAGCAGACGTCGGGCAATGTCTATGGCAAGGCACTGGCCGAACAGGGCTTCGTCGTCATCGCCTATGACGCCAGCTTCCAGGGCGCTTCCGGTGGTGAACCGCGCTGGATCGAGGATCCGACCCAGCGGGTCGAGGATATCAGCCATGTGATCGACTATGCCGTGACGCTTTCCTATGTCGATGCCGACCGGATCGGCGTGATCGGCGTCTGTGGCGGGGGCGGCTATGTGCTGAACGCCACCCTCATCGAAAAGCGCATCAAGGCGGTCGTGGCGATCACGCCCGTCAATATCGGCCGCCTTTTCCGCGAGGGGTTCAGCAATTACGATCCTCTGGGCGCGCTGGATGCCATGGCCACGCAGCGGACGAAGGAAGCGCGCGGCGGCGAACTGCAGGTCAATGAACTGCTGCCTGCCAGCCCCGAAGCTGCCAGGGACGCGGGCCTCACCGAGCGCGATGTGTTCGAGGCGACCGATTACTACAAGACCCCACGCGGGCAGCAGCCGGGCGGCTGGACCCGGATGCTGTTCAGCCATGCGCAGAATACGCTGGGCTGGGACGCCTTTGCCTTTGCCGAGATGCTGATGACGCAGCCGATGATGGTGGTGATCGGCCAGAAGGTGGGGGCATTCGGCGCCTATCGCGACGGGATGGAAATCTACGGTCGATCGGTCGCCTCTAAGGATCGGCAACTCGTCGCGCTGGAGGACTGGTCGCATTATGACCTCTACGACAAGCCGGAACCGGTCGGTCTGGCGCTCGACAGGCTGGTGCCGTTCTTCAAGACTCATCTGGGCTGAGCTTGGTGGCCATGATCGATAGCGGGACATCGATCATGGCCCTGGGTCCGGCCCCAATCCAACAAAGTCATTTGGCGGCACGTATGGACTGCCCAGAGGCGGAAGGTCGGCTAGTCATTTTCGCACATGCTCGCGCGCAACACCGACATGCTGCAAGGCCGCGGCCAAACATTTTCAGCGTCAGCTTATCAGTCCAGCGCCATTGATGATCAAGGCTAGCCCGATCGGGTTTTGGGCTGCGGCTGGGACATGGGCGTCGAGTGCGCCAGTAGATCGCTCCGTTTACGCTTGCAGTAGCGGCTGTTTGCACCGTCATCGGTTTGGAAGCTGCATCAGCCAGGGTCCACAACCGGCCTGTTCGTCGACCAGACGCTGTCGCGCGGACCGGTCGCCGCACGACGGGCCGCGGCCCGCGCCGACAGGAGCAAAAGCACTGCCAGCAGCACCGCCGTGATATCCACCAACATCAGTGCGGGCGCATCATACCAGCCAGTCCCCGCGATCAGGCTTGCGGCCGGGATGCACAGCATCGCCACCGCGCCCAGCATAGCCAGCTCGATGCCCGATCGCGCCGCGCCGCGCGCCAGTGCCCATCCGGTCGCGATCAGGAAGAGCGCATAATAGATGGCGCTGTGCATGCCATAGCTGGCATGGCTGCCCAGCAGTTTGGCCGCCGCCAGCGTCACCGAAATGCCGGCGATGCTGCCCATCGGCACGCCTACGGTCAGCGCGCCCAGGATGCGTGTCGCCCGCGTCTGTTCGACCGCGCCCGCCTTGCGCTCCTTCTTGCGGCGCGATTCCACCCAGAGGAGATTGCCGGTATAGAAGAGGAAGGCACCGGCCAGCCCCAGCAGGAAATAGGCCCAGCGGATCGTGTTCCCGCCAAAATTGCCGAAATGCAGGGCAAAGAAGCTGGTGATCGTCGCCGACCAGCCATCCTGCATGCCGGGCATATAGTCGGTGCCGGTGATCGCACCGGTCTGCGGATCGATCCCGGCCATGCCATAGGTCGGCGCGCGCAGGCCGTAGCGGGCATCGCTGCCCTGCACCCGCAGCGCCGGCAGGCCGCCACGCCCCTGGCCATAGACCAGCGTTTCGGGCGTGAAGCCGGGCGCCTGTTCTCGCACGCGGGCGACGATCTGCGCCGGCGTCAGCGTGGCGGGCGGCGGGCCCTCGGCCGGGGCCGACAGGCTGGGCCGCGCCCGCTCCGCGCCGCCACCAAAGGCCAGCCCCTGCGCACCGTAGAATTGGTCATGGAAGGCGAAGACGACTGCGGTCAGCGCCATGATGATGTGGAAGGGCAGGCTGAACAGGCCCAGCACATTATGGACATCGAGCCACATGCGCTTCACATTCCTGCCGATGCGCAGCGCGAACAGGTCGCTGACGAGGCTGGGCAGCAGCACGACCAGCCCCGACACCAGGGCGATGGTGTAGAGCAGCGCGATCGCGCCCATGATCGGCATGGAAATCTCATGGTCGAAGGGCAGGCCGACCTGCTGGTGCAGCACATCGATCAACTGCGCGACCTCGGACGGCCCCTGGCTTTCGACCTGCAGAGCGCCGTCCGGTGCCAGCGAGGCGTAATAGCGTTGACCGCCGCCATGCTCGTCCGCTTCGCCACGCACCATCCATGTCATTCGGGCCGGATGGGCAGCATCGATGACGAGGTTGATGTCATAGCCCTTTGCCGCCTGCGGATGTGCGGCCAGCACCTTGGCGACCAGTTCCGGTGTCCGCTCCAGCGAAGGGGGCGGCGCCAGCGTCGGCGGGGGCGAGGCCCAGCGCTGCAAGGGCAACTCGAACATGGTCAGCGCCCCGGCATAGAAGGCGATGAACAGGCACAGGCCGGAAATGATGCCGACCCAGCCATGCACTTCCTTGTACATCTTCACGACGTCGGTCGGCAGTTTCACGGCCGCAGCCCTCCCATCAGCAGCACCGGCACCCAGACCAGCAAATTGGCGGCGAAGAGCCATAGCCAGGCGCGCAGGCCCGAACGGAAGAGGAAGCAGAAACTCAGCGTAAGCGCCCAGACCGGCGACATCAGCCACATGGCGAACTGCCCCTTGGTGGAGAAATAGCCTTCCCCCACATCCATCAGTTCGCGAAACAGGCCGGCGCAGCCGAGCGCCAGCGTGAAGCCCAGGATGAAGGCGGCCGATACCTTGCCGAACCAGTCCCGGCTGGACAACGGTCGGCGCGATCCGATCCTGCTCATCGCTTGCCCTCCGGCGCGCCGCGGCGCCAGGCGATGATGACGGGCACTACCGACCAGATCGTCATCACCAGCGTCAGGACGATGAAGATCGCCGTCGCCACCCCCGCCCAGCGAAGCAACAGACCGGTGCCGACGATCAGCAACGCCACGCCGCCCCATCCGGCCAGGCGCGGCGGACAGGGCAGTCGTCCCATCTGCTGATGCGGCGCCGCCAGATAGAGCAGCATCGCCGCCACACAGGTGAGCAGCCCGCCAAGGATTGCAATGATCATTTCGATTCCATTTCAAATGCCTTGGCAATGCCGTCCGTCATCATCGCCATCATCGTCGATCCATGACTATGCCCCGGCAGCAGCCGGAACTGCGCATCGACGCCTCGCGCCGTGAAAAGCGCCGCTACCCTGTCACCTTCGCTGTCGCCCTTGGTCGGGCCGCCCTCGCGGTCGCCACTGGCCGCCAGCAGCCGCTTGCCCGGCGCAGGCGCCATCGCTTCGACCTCCCGCGCGACCAGTCCATTGCCGAACCAGAAGGATGGACTGACCGCGACATAACGGCTGAAGGGCGCCCCCTTGGCCAGCGCGTGCAGCGCCAGCAGCCCGCCGAAGCTGTGGCCCATCAGCGTCTGCCGGCTGGCATCGATCTTCCAGCGCGCCGCGATCTGCGGCCGGACCTGCTGCTCGATGAAGCGCAGGAAAATGTCGGCGCCGCCGGTCGGCAGGCCACTGGCCGGCGCTCCGGCGGGAATGGCATAGCCCGGCGCTGCCGGCGTATAATCGAACACCCGCCGGGCCAGCGGCCCGGAATCGATCGCGACGATCAGCCCCGGCCCGATCCCCGATCGCGCGCCCGCGCGCGCCAACCGACGGGCAGTGGTCGCTGCGATCGGAAAATTATCCTCGCCATCCAGCATCCACAGCAGCGGCCATCCGTCGGCGGGTGGCTCGCCCTCCGGCCAGGCGACCAGCACCCGATAGGCATGGCCATCGGGCGACCTGATGGTCAGCACGTCGGATCGCTCCAATTGCCATGGCGCCGCCACAGCGGGCGATGACGCCACCCCCGGCGCCATCGTCAGCAGGCCAAGCGCCGCAAGGGCCGACAGCCGCCTCACCAGTTGAACTGCAGGCGGGCGGTGAGGCTGCGGCCCTGGCCATAATAACAGGCGGAAACCGCGCTGCAGGTCGCGACATAGCGCTTGTCGGCAATGTTGCGGCCGTTGATCGAGAAGGTCATGCCCTCCAGCGCATCCGATGCCTTGCCCAGGTCATAGCGGATGAACAGGTCGAACAATGTATAGTCGGGAATGCGGAGCGAGTTGGCGGTGTCGCCATAGCTCTTGCCGGTATAGCGCACGCCGCCACCGAAACCGAGGCCGGCGAGCGAACCGCCTTCGATCGTCTGGTTGAGGAACAGCGACGCCATCCATTCGGGCACCTGCGGCAACTCGTTGCCGACCTGGCCCGCCGTGTTCGACTTGGTTACCTTGCTGTCCATGCGGGTCGCGGTGGCGATCACCGCCATGCCCCAGGGCAGGGTCGCTTTGCTCTCGAACTCCAGACCTCGCACCCGTCCCTCGCCGGTCTGCACCTGACAGCTGGGCGCACAAGGCTTGGCGGCCAGCGTGGCGGCAGTGCTGCCTGTGGGAAGGTCCGCCAGGGTCGCGGGCGTGGTCATATTCTGCTGGGTGATCTGATAGGCGCCCAGCGTCACATAGATATTGTCGCCATGCTGGTAGCGGATGCCCGCTTCATATTGCTGACCGGTCGTCGGCTTGAATGGCTCAGCCGTTAGATTGGTCGTGGGGTCGCTGACCTGCGGCTGGAAGCTTTCGGAATAGCTGGCATAGGGCGCCAGGCCATTGTCGAACATGTAGACGGCGCCGGCGCGCCAGGTGAAGGCGTCGCTCTTGGTGATGTAGCGATTACCGGTGATGGGGTTATAGGTATTGTCCTTCGCCCAGTCCTGCCGGCCGCCCACGGTCAGCCGCAGCTTGCCCAGCTTGATCTGGTCCTGCAGATAGACGCCCGCCTGCTTGCTGACCGTTTCGGTATAGACTTGCGGCGACATGTTGCTGGCATAGCCGGCCGAGCCACGCGACACCGGATCGAAGATATCGAGGATGGGCAGCACCAGCGACGAACTGACGAGGTCGCGATAATGCTCCCACTCCGTGTGGAAATAGTCGACCCCGCCCAGCAGTGTGTGCTCCACCGGACCGGTGGTGAATTTGGCCTCCAACTGGGTGTCGGTGGCCAGGCCGTCGCTCTCGCCCTTGCCCTGCACCGCGCGCCGGCTGATCGTCTGGCCGGGAATGCAGCCCGCTATGCTCGACGGGCAGGTCGTCAGCGTGTTCCCCGACAGAACGACGACGCGATAGAGCGTGTCGAGATGAGTATAGCGGCTGTTGTTGCGGATCGTGATCGCGTCGTTGAACTTATGCTCGAAGAAGGAACCGATCAGATACTGGTTGCGGTCAAAGGTGTTCCAGTCCGGCTCGCCCAGATTGTCGTCATTGGCGATATATTTGCCGTTGCTGGGATAGAGCGCACCCAGCGCCGGCAGGAACTGGAAGGTCGAACCGCCCTTATCCTGCTGATATTGGCCCAGGATCGTCCAGGTCGTGGCATCGTCCGGCTTCCAGGTCAGGCTGGGCGAGATATAGCGGCGGCCGATCGACACATCCTTGACCTGGGTATCGCCATAGCGCGACAGGCCGACGATCCGGCCCGACAGGGTCGAAGTAATCGGCCCGCTGACATCGGCAGAAGCCTGATAGTTCCAGTTGTTGAGATCGGTCGTGCCGATCGCCTGGAGCATGACATTGGCCTGGAATTCGTCGGTCGGCCGCTTGGTGACGATATTGACCAGGCCACCCGGCGCGGTCTGGCCGTAAAGCGCGCCCGAAGGCCCCTTGAGCACTTCGATCTGTTCCAGCGCATAGGAGTCGAAGCCCGGCCGCGTCCATTGTCCACCCGAAGGCAGGCGCAGGCCGTCGACGAAATTATTGTTGGACGAAAAGCCGCCTGCGCCAAAGCCGCGCACCGACACTTCGTCGACGCGGCTGTCCACGCCCCAGCTTTCTGACTGCACGCCCGCCGTATAGGCCAGCGCATCGGCGATCGTCGGAGAGGCGCGCAGATTGATCTCCTCGCGGCTGATGATCGAGATCGACTGCGGCGACTCGATGATCGGCGTGGCGCTCTTGGTCGTCGAAATGGCCGACGACTGACCGGTCGCGGTGACGATGATGATGTCGTCGCGGTTCGCCTCGGCAGGCGCCGCCTGTGCATGGGCGATGGTGGACGTGCCCGCCAGAATGAGGGCGGTGGCGATGGAAATTCTGCGCATGATGATCCCCTAAATTCGGGGCCCAGCTAATGCGAATCGGTCGCGTTAGCAACCTTGGAGATATTTCAGCTTCTTTGCAGGATGTTGCAAAGCGCCTGTTTGGGCGTCAGAGCAGAGCAATATCAGCCATTTCCTCGCGCGTTGTCTATTACGCTGACCGTTACCGTCCGCCCTCGTCCTGTAATTTCCGCTGTAGATTGAGGTGATCGCATGGGGTTGCGCATCCCCAACCCCATGCGATTTCGAACTCGGTGGCCACCGGGCTCATCGGTAAGGTGGAGTTACCACACGTCACACGCCCACCGAGGAGTTGATCCCGATGACCGACGACAGACTACCGCTTGCCGAACTGATGGCGAAGACCG
>NZ_JBSXOQ010000012.1:0-13488 GCF_056859495.1 Sphingobium sp. L-44
GCGAGGGCCGCTGGCCCTCCTGCCTTTCGAAACCTGTTTCGAATGTTCTTACATCATCAGCCACTACGATACCCCTCGGATGAGGGGCAAAACATAGACAGATCAGCAGCTACGAAAATGTGGGGAGGTTTTGGCGCTTACCGCGTGTCGCGTGGCTGTCGCTTCGCTGGCGCGTGACAGGCGCAATTCGCCGGAATCGACGCAATTTAGCCCTGCGACATTGTGAACTTCGGGCTGTCGCGTCGCGGGGCGGTGGTTCAGCTTGCCGGCTTGGGCTTCAGCATCGGTTCGATGCCCAGCGTCTTGGGTATCCCGCCGATCGTCGTGCGGAGTTTCGCATAGCGGCTGTCCATGCAGCCGGACTGGAAATCGAGCCGGGTCGGTTTCGCGCCCTTGCCCCCGCCCTTCCCCTCACCGCGCGTCCATTCGATCGTGTAGCTGGGCATGTCGGTGGCGAAGCGGGTGCAATTCTCGCCCTGGGCGATGCGCTTTGCCGTGCCGGTCGCCGGCTTCCACGGGGCAAGGCCGGTGCGCAGTTGGCGATATTGCGCGGCGCTGACGGTGAAGCGGGTCGGACCGGGGACGGAGGTGAAGCGCTCGGGCTCCAGCAGGCCCGAGCCATCGGGCGTCACCCGCAGCGTATAGGCGGGACAGGCACCGAAGCAGCGACCGGCGGTAAAGCGGATCGTGTCGCCAGCGGCCGTCGGCGGCTCCAGCTCCACCTTCTCTCGGTCGGTCACGCATCCCGCCAGCGCCAACATCGCAACCGGCCCCATCATCATCGCTCTCTTCATGGCGCCCCTCTTATCGCAACTTTTGGCGCTTGGCACTGGCATGCGACGCCACCGGGCGCTAAGCGCTCCCACCTGACCGCTTCGGAGTAGAATATTATGCGTCCTTCCGGCCGCGCGCCCGACCAGATGCGCGACATCACCATGGAACCCGGCTTCACCATCCATGCCGAGGGCTCGTGCCTCGTCAGCTTCGGTGACACCCGCGTCCTGTGCACCGCCTCGATCGAGGAAAAGGTGCCCCCCTTCCTGCGTGGCAAGGGATCGGGCTGGGTCACGGCCGAATATGGCATGCTGCCCCGCGCCACCCACACCCGCGGCAGCCGCGAGGCGGCCAAGGGCAAGCAGTCGGGCCGCACCCAGGAAATCCAGCGCCTGATCGGCCGCTCGCTGCGCACCGTCGTCGACCTCAAGAAGCTCGGCGAACGCCAGATCGTGATCGACTGCGACGTGATCCAGGCCGATGGCGGCACCCGCACCGCCGCTATCTCGGGCAGCTGGGTTGCGCTGCGCATCGCGGTGGACAAGCTGCTGCAGTCGGGCGCGCTCAGCGAAGACCCGATCATCCAGAAGGTCGCGGCGATCAGCTGCGGCATCTATGAAGGCACGCCGGTGCTCGACCTCGACTATGCCGAGGACAGCAATGCCGAGACCGACGCCAACCTGATCCTGACCGGCGACGGCAAGTTCGCCGAAGTGCAGGCCACGGCCGAGGGCGCCGCCTATGACGAGGAAGAGCTGCTCCGCCTGCTCCGCCTCGCCCGCATCGGCTGCGCCAAGATCTTCGCCGCGCAGGATGTGGCGACGGGTCGGTAATTGAAATCCGTTCGCTTCGAGCGAAGTCGAGAAGCAGATAGCGCATTCGTGCGTTTCTCGACTACGCTCGAAACGAACGACACAGGGTAGAGCCAGATGAGCGACGAATACGGACAGGAACAGGCGATCCGCAAGCTGAAGCCCGGCAAGCTGGTGATCGCCAGCCACAATGCCGGCAAGGTGCGGGAAATCGCCGCCCTGCTCGGCCCCTATGGGATCGAGCCGATCTCCGCCGCGTCGCTCGACCTGCCCGAACCGGAGGAGACCGGCACCACCTTCATCGCGAACGCCGAGCTGAAGGCGATGCAGGCCGCCGACCTTAGCGGCCTGCCGGCGCTGGCCGACGACAGTGGCCTCTGCGTCGAGGCGCTGAACGGCGATCCGGGCCTCTTCTCCGCCCGCTGGGCCGGGCCGGACAAGGATTTCGGCATGGCGATGCAGAAGGTGTGGGACGGGGTGCAGGCCAAGGGGCCGGACGCCGGCCATGGCGCCCATTTCATCTGCGCCCTCGCGCTCGCCTGGCCCGACGGCCATGTCGAGGCGTTCGAGGGCCGGGTCGATGGCCTGCTGGTCTGGCCGCCGCGCGGGGCAAATGGCTTTGGCTATGACGCGATGTTCCAGCCCTTGGGCCACGACATCAGCTTCGGCGAGATGGACCCGGACGCCAAGCACGCAATGAGCCACCGCGCCGACGCCTTCGCCCAGTTGGTGAAAGCGGTGATCTGATCGGATGGGGGGCGGTCCCGGCCGCCCCTATTCCTCGCCGCCCGCCAGCACCGGCGCCGCATCCAGCGGCCCCATGCCGAACATGTTGCCGGCGGGATAATAGCGGCAGACGAGATAGTCGAAGCTGCGGCCCTCGGCCAGCGCGCAGCCAACCGACCGGGTGCCGCGCCAGATGATCTGGGTATAATGGGCGACATCCTGCCAGCGGCCGGTGGTGCTGAAATTGGGCATCTTGCCCGCCCGACGGAAATAGCGCCGTTCATTGAGGAAGGCGCCGACCATCACCTCATAATCATAGAGGCCCCGGCTCCCCATCCACAGATTCTCCCCGCTCGGCACCGCGCGGGTCGCGCGCGGGCTGTGGGCGAAGATATTGGTCCGCGCCATCTGCCGCGCATAGCGCGCCGCATCCGCCGCCAGCGTCCGGTCCCAGCTAAGCGGGGTCAGGCCCCAGCGGCTGCGCTCGTCATTATGCATGCCCAGGACCACGTCCTGCAGCAGCCCATCGTCGCGATCAGCCTCTTCCATTCCATATTGTTCGGCCGGGCTGGGCGCGCGCCGCGCCGGCGCCGCCTCTCCCTTGCCACCGAAAATCCCCAGCATCATGGCGGCCGTCGCAACGGCCAGCCCCCATTTCCACCCGCGCATCGTCTTTGTTCTTTCGACCCGATAGCCCGCGCCTCTCCCCCGGCCCGGCCGGTTCGGAACGCGATGCTGCGGCTAAACGCCCGATCGTGTGAAGCAGGGATGAATAGTCCGGCGCAGGCGATCGCCTGTCCGCGTCACTCCGACGAAACGGGTCGCAGCTTCGCCGAATCGATATGCCAGCGCCGCTGCGCGGCCGATGCCCCGTCGACATCATTGACGCGCCGCACGACATAGGTGCCGGCAAAATGCTGGCGCGTGCCATCCGCCAGTTCCGCGTCGATCGTCACCGGCACCGGCTGGTAGACGGAGCCCGCACCCGCATCGCCCGGCGTCATCCGGCCGATCGTCACATGGGTCGCACGGGTGGCGGCAAAGCCGGCCTGGAATCTCTCCATCGTCTGCCCTGCCGGCCCATTCTCGCCCCACTGGCTCCAGGCGGTGCCATAGTCGCGCGCGTTGATCGCGGCATAATAACGCTGCACCACGGCCGCCGCGGCCGCCATGCTCTTGGGTTCGGGCGTGCATCCCGCCATCGGCTTGCCCTGGCCATCGAACAGGGCGCAACTGCGCGCGATCTCATCCTCGATCATCGCACAGCTATTGGCGACATTGCAGGGCGGATGGGTGGCCGGCGACACGCTGATGCACAGCTTGACGCGGCGCTCGGCTGCAGCGGCGCCGATCTCGGCGGTGCAGGACAGGGGCGTCAAGTCGGCCTGGCTGGATCGGGGGACCGGTGCCGTGTCTGGCTGGGCGGCGGTGGAAGCATTTTCGGGCGTGGCAGGCGCAGCGCCCTGATTATCAGACGTGGGAGATGGTGAACCACACGCAGAAAGGGCAAGCAGCGTAATCGCCGTGCCCATGCAGGCCCATGGCCTTGTTCTTGAAACGGGCTGCATTTTTCCTCCCCCCTTTTGCCGACTGCGCTTCAAGGCATAATCGACAGAGAGGAAAAATGATCCGCCTGGGAAACGCCTTCAGCCCTGCCAGCCGCCAAAGTCGCGGTCGAACGGGCTCATGCCATAGACATTGCCGGCCGGATAATAGCGGCAGACCAGATAATCATATTGGGCGCCTTCGCCCAGCGCGCAGCCGACCCGACGGGTGCCGCGCCAGATCATCTGGGTATAGTGGCCGACATCTTCCCAATTGCCGGTCGTGCTGACATCGGGGAAGCGGGCCTTGAACACGAAGGCGCGGCGTTCGTCCATGAAGGCGTCGAGCATGGCGGTATAGCCATAGGCCCGGTGCGTCCCCATCCACAGATTTTCGCCGATTTCCTCGTCGCGTTCACCGCCATGCGAATGGCGGAACTGGTTGGTATGCACCATTTGGCGCGCATAGCCGGCCGCATCGGCCGCCAGGCGATCATCCCAGGCCAGCGCGGGCACGCCCAGCGACTGGCGCTCGCGATTATGCACGTCCATCACCACCTGGCGCAGCATCGCGTCGGAACGCGGCGCCGGCTGGATATTATAATAATTCCACACGTCGCGATTGACCGAAGCCGATGCCGGTGCGACCGCCCCTGCGATCATCCCGCCGAAAAGCATCAGTGCAGCCGCTAGCGGGCCGCGCTGAACGCGTCTAAAGATATGTCCACTCATGTCACCCGAAGTCCTTCTCGCCCCACCGGCTTTCACCGAGGCTCTTGGCCTATATGTTCATTGGCCATTTTGTGTTTCGAAGTGTCCTTACTGCGATTTTAACAGTCATGTTCGCGACCGGATCGACGCCGATGCGTGGCAGGCTGCGCTGCTCGCCGACCTTGCCCATGAAGCGGAAAAAACCGGCCGGCGACCGCTCCGTTCGATCTTCTTTGGCGGTGGCACGCCGTCGCTGATGCCGCCCCGCATCGCCGCTTCCCTGATCGAGGCGGCGGAAAGACATTGGGGCTTTTCCAACGACATAGAGATCACGCTTGAGGCCAACCCGAACTCGGTGGAAGCCGCGCGTTTCGGCGATCTGGCGGCCGCCGGGATCAACCGTGTGTCGCTCGGCCTGCAGGCGCTCGACAATGAGGCGCTGGCCTTCCTGGGGCGTGCTCATGACGTCGATGAGGGGCTGGGCGCACTCGACACGGCTCGTCGCATTTTTGACCGGGTGAGCTTCGATCTCATCTACGCGCGCCCTGGCCAGAGCGAATCGGACTGGGAAGCGGAGCTGGCGCGCGCCCTCTCCTTCGGCACCGGCCATTTGTCGCTCTATCAGTTAACGATCGAGCCGGGCACGCGCTTCGCCACGCTCGCCGCGCAGGGCAAGCTGACACCGGTCGACCCGGATCATGGCGCCACCCTTTATGAGCTGACCCAGGCGATGACCGCGCAGGCCGGCATCCCTTCCTACGAGATCAGCAACCATGCCCGGCCGGGGCAGGAAAGCCGCCATAACCTCATCTACTGGCGCTATGGCGACTATGTCGGCATTGGCCCCGGCGCCCATGGCCGCCGCGGTGGCATGGCGACATTGCGCCACAAGAAGCCGGAAAACTGGATGGGCGCGGTTGATCGCAACGGCAACGGCCTGCAACAGGAAGTGCCGCTGCAGGCCGAGGACAAGGCGCGCGAGGCGCTGCTGATGGGATTGCGTCTGGGCGAAGGGGTCGATCTGGCCCGGATCGCCGGCCTGTCGGGCCTGCCGATCGGCGCGTTGGTGGATGATCGGGCGATCGACCGGATGAATGATCTGGGGCTGGTCTGGCGAACCGGCAACCGGCTTCAGGTCAGCCCGGCGGGCATGTTGCTGCTCGACGCCATCCTGCCCGAAGTGGTGGCGGTCTAAAAAGCCTCAGTCCGGATTGCGATCGAGATCGGCCAGTTCCTGGTCGATGTCGCGCAGTGCCTCGGCCCGATCGCTTTCCGGCATGCGGCTGGCGGCGATCTGGGCACGGGCGGCGGTCAGCCCGGCACGCGCGGCATTGCGCCCCGCCCGTTCGGCATTGCGGGACATGCGCTCGGCATCGCGGGCGTTCAGCATGGCGATCCGCTCCGCCTTGCGGGCCTGCGCCTCGATCGCCCGCTCGCAGATGCGCACCCGGATGTTGCGGCGGCCATTGGCATCGACAAATTCGCGATGGCTGG
This sequence comes from Sphingobium sp. L-44, assembly GCF_056859495.1. Taxonomy (NCBI): domain Bacteria; kingdom Pseudomonadati; phylum Pseudomonadota; class Alphaproteobacteria; order Sphingomonadales; family Sphingobiaceae; genus Sphingobium; species Sphingobium sp. L-44. Next base: position 6,062 of record NZ_JBSXOQ010000012.1, read on the forward strand.
TGACCTTGTCGCCCTCGCAGCCTTCGCGCACGTCGACCACCGGCACCATGCGGGCGATCTCCGCCTCGGTCGGGATGCGATGGGTTTCGACCCGGCCATTGGCATGGGTGACGATCACCCGGCCCGGCTCGCTGCGCACCGTCACCGGCGGCACGGGCGGGACCGGCGGAACCGGGGGCACGATGTCGGCGGCCGGAACCGGCGGCACGGGCGCTGCAGGCGGCACGCGATCGGCATGGGCGACCGGCACGGGCGCTGTCGCCGGCATGGGCGCGGCGGCGGGAACCGGCGCGGCCTGCGGCAGGGCCTCCCGCGCCGAGACGGGCTGCGACACCAGGTTGGTCAGCTTGGCGAAATCGGCCTGATCGACCTTATCGGTGATTGCCGCCATCTGCTGCGCAGCGCGGCTGCCCGATGCGGTGAGGGCCAGGCCCGTGGCAACGACCATGGCGACGGCGGCCATGCCCCAGCTGATGCGCTTCAACGATGTTTCATGGCTCGAAAGCATTTTCAGCCTCCCCTTGAGCGTGGTGATGCGGGTGAGATGGCAGGCGCCGGCAAATTGGCGACCACCGGCGGCCTTCAATATGGCGCGGCCATAGGCATGGGCCTGATCCTGGCCGTAGAGCGAGAGGACGCGCGCGTCGCAGGCGGTTTCCTGATCGGCGCGATAGGCGCGATAGGCGATCCAGGCGACCGGATTGCACCAGTGCAGCGCCAGCAGCAGCAGCGCGACCATATTGGCGGCCAGATCGCCGCGCTCATGATGGGCGCGTTCATGAGCGATCGCCATATCCTGCTCCTGCGCGTCATAGCGCAGCCCGAAATCGGCCGGCAGGACGATGTAGGGCCGGAAAATACCGAAGGCGAGCGGCCCCGATGCCTGCGGACTGGTGATCAGGCGGATCCGCCCTTCCTCGCCCAGCGGCGTCGATCCGGCCAATATGTCGCGGCGAAACCGGGCATAGCCTATCGCCTGCACGACCAGGAACAGGACGACGCCCAGCGCCCACAGGCCGATCGCCATTTCCAGCCAGGGGATGCTCGTCGCTGCGGCCTGTGCCGCGGGCGAAGGCGCGATCTCCAGCAGCGCCGGCAAGCCCGCCTGGTCCACGACATTATGCAGCGGCGAAGGCGCGGCAACCTCGCGCGGAAGCGTTGGCAACAGCATCCGGGCCAGCGGCAGCAGCCACAGCCAATAGGCCGCCCCTGCCCCCAGCCAGCGCGCCACCGGGCGTCGCAACATCATCACCATCGCCATCAGCAGGGTCGTGGCGATCAGCGTTTCGGCCATCCAGACGCTCATGATTTCAACCCCTTCAGGATTTCCTCAAGCTCCGCGATATCATCCGCGCTCAACTGGTCCTGGCTCGCCAGCTGGGCGACGAGGGGAGAGATGCGGCCACCGAACAGGCGATTGACCAGCCGTCCGGACTCGCTCGCCACATAATCCTCGCGCGCCACCAGCGGGCGATAGAGGAAGCGGCGGCCATCCTGGTCGGCGGCGATCACCTCCTTGGCCATCAGCCGCGACAGCAAGGTCTTGACCGTCTGCAGGCTCCAGTCGCGTTCGGCGGTGACGCGATCGGCGACATCATTGGCGGTTGCCGGCGCCTGTTCCCACAGCGCTTCCATCACCACCAGTTCCGCTTCGCTGATCTTCTCGCTCACTGCCTGATCCCGACCCTGTTCCGACTCTCCAACTACATATGTAGTCGCATCGATTACGGATGTAGTCAATCAGGAAAGTGGCTCGGCCCAAATGGCTTTTCGACGAAAGTGTCGGGCGACCTTACAAACGACAGCGGACGACTGGCGGCGTTAACCCTTGAACCATGCACGAATGGGTGGCTTTCCACTTCTGGCACGCCGGATGCTTCTCTTCCCACATACCCACCGTTCAACTACCCGGGGGATGCCGGCACGGTCTCCGCAGGCATCCCCCACCCGGTGGCCGCTCCCGAAGCTTTCACAGACCTTATCGCCAGCCGGACTTGCAGCACATTGAACCGTCCCTGGCCGGCTTCATATGCACGCACTGCAGACAAGAAAAAGGGCGGTCCGACCAGCGGACCGCCCCCTCGATCTTTCGCCCTGAGCCGTCGATCAGTTCGCCGCAGCGACGCCGTTGTCGGTCATCAGCTGCTGAAGCTCGCCAGCTTCATACATTTCCATCATGATGTCGCTGCCGCCGACAAATTCGCCCTTCACATAGAGCTGGGGAATGGTCGGCCAGTCGGAGAAGGTCTTGATGCCCTGGCGAACCGCCTGGTCCTGCAGCACGTCGACCGTGTCGTAATTCACGCCCAGATGCTCCAGGATCGCGATCGCGCGGCTGGAAAAGCCGCACTGGGGGAAGAGCGGCGTGCCCTTCATGAAGAGCACCACGTCATTACCGTTGACGATGTCGGCGATCCGCTGCTGCACGGCGTCGGTCATTTCACTGGGTCCAATTCTTTGTCTGGCGTCGCCGCGCGGCGGGACGCGAATGTCGCTATGGCGGTTAGTTGGGAACGGCGGTGGTCAGTTGCAAGGCGTGAAGCACCCCGCCCATGCGTCCGCCCAGCGCCGCATAGACGGCGCGCTGTTGCGCCACCCGGCTCATGCCCCGAAAGCTTTCGGACACGACCTTCGCCGCATAATGATCGCCGTCGCCGGCCAGGTCGGTAATCTCGACCTGCGCATCCGGGATCGCGGTCTTGATCATCTCGGCAATATCGTCTGCTGCCATCGGCATGGCGATACCTGCCTTATTGCGCTTCGATGAACATGCGGCGGGCGATCACCGCCTGCTCGTCGAGCGCGGTGCGCACGCCACCTTCGTCGATGTCGAGGCCGGCCTGGGTCATGTCGCCCAGCAGCTTGCGGATGACGTCCTCGTCGCCCGCTTCCTCGAAATCGGCCTGCACGACGGCCTTGGCATAGGCGTCGGTTTCCTCAGGCGTCAGGCCCATCTTCGCGGCCGCCCATTCGCCCAGCAGGCGGTTGCGGCGCGCCTGGATGCGGAACTGCATCTCCTGATCGTGCGCGAACATATTTTCAAATGCGCGCTCGCGGTCGTCGAAAGTGGTCATGCGTGAAGCCCTGTTGAAATGCGTCTGTCGCGCCCAGAGATAGGGGCAAGCGCGCCTTTAGGCAACGGCCGGCACCAGCCAGGGGCGCAAAGCCGCATCCTTCGCCTCGAACGCATCGATCACATCCGCCTCGTCCAGGGTCAGGCCGATCTCGTCGAGGCCGCCCAGCAGGCAATGCTTGCGGAACGGATCGATCTCGAAGCTGAAGCGATCCTGATATTGGGTGGTGACGCTCTGCTGCTCCAGATCGACATGGATCGGGTCAGTCTTGGCGACCTCCATCAGCCGGTCGATCGCGTCCTGCGGCAGCACCACGGTCAATATGCCGTTCTTGAACGCATTGCCCGAGAAGATGTCGGAAAAGCTCGGCGCGATCACCACCTTGATGCCCAGATCGCCCAGCGCCCAGGCGGCATGTTCACGGCTGGAGCCGCAACCGAAATTGTCGCCCGCGATCAGGATCGGGCTGCCGGCATATTCGGGATCGTCAAAGACATTGCCCGGTTCCTTGCGCAGCACCTCGAACGCGCCCTTGCCAAGGCCAGCGCGCGAAATCGTCTTGAGCCAGTGCGCCGGGATGACGATGTCGGTGTCGACATTCTTCATCCCGAACGGATAGGCCCGGCCGTCAACGGTAGTCAGCTTGTCCATCAGTGCGCCCGCTTCGCCTCCACCGCGGGACCGTCCTCGGCGCGGCCCAGCGTCGCGGCCATCGCCGCACTGGCCAGCGCACCCAGCGCCAGCACCCAGAATACCTTCTTCATGCGACCATCCCCTCTTTTTCACCCATCAATGCGCGCACATCGGTCAACCGGCCGGTCAGCGCGGCGGCCGCCGCCATTTCCGGCGAGACCAGATGCGTGCGCGACCCCGGACCCTGACGGCCCATGAAATTGCGGTTGCTGGTCGACGCGCAGCGTTCGCCGGCCGGCACCTTGTCCGGGTTCATGCCCAGGCACGCCGAACAGCCCGGCTCGCGCCATTCGAAACCGGCGTCGAGGAAGATGCGGTCCAGCCCCTCGGCCTCGGCCATGCGCTTGACCAGGCCCGATCCCGGCACGACCATCGCATGCTTGATGCCGGCGGCGATATGCCGCCCTTTCAGCAGGCCGGCGGCGGCGCGCAGATCCTCGATCCGGCTGTTGGTGCAGCTGCCGATGAAGACATGCTCGATCGCGACATCTTCCATCTTCTGCCCGGCGATGAGGCCCATATAGTCGAGCGACTTCTGCGCGGCGGCGCGCTTCGACGCATCGGCGAAGCTCTCCGGGTCCGGCACCACGCCGGTCACCGGCACGACATCCTCGGGGCTGGTGCCCCAGGTGACGTTGGGCACGATGTCGGCCGCGTCGATCACGACCGTCTTGTCGAACACCGCGCCTTCATCCGTATGCAGCGTCTTCCACCAGGCCACGGCCGCATCCCAGTCGGCACCCTTGGGCGCCATCGGGCGGCCCTCGATATAGGCAAAGGTCTTCTCGTCCGGCGCGAACAGGCCGGACCGGGCGCCCGCCTCGATCGACATGTTGGCGACGGTCAGGCGCCCTTCGATCGACATGTCGCGGAACACCGACCCGCGATATTCCATGACATATCCGGTGCCGCCGGCGGTGCCGATCGTGCCACAGATTGCCAGCGCCACATCCTTGGGGGTGACGCCATAGCCCAGTTCGCCCTCGACCACGACTTGCATGGTCTTGGACTGTTTCAGCAGCAGCGTCTGGGTGGCCAGCACATGCTCGACCTCGGACGTGCCGATGCCGAAGGCCAGCGCGCCCAGCGCGCCGTGCGAGCTGGTATGGCTGTCGCCGCAGACCAGAGTGGTGCCCGGCAGGGTGAAGCCCTGTTCCGGGCCGACTACATGGACGATGCCCTGTTCCGGGTCCGCGTCGCCGATCAGGCGTACGCCGAATTCGGGCGCATTGCGTTCCAGCGCGGCGAGCTGCTGCGCGCTTTCCGGATCGGCGATCGGGATGCGATGGCCATCGGCGTCTCGGCGCGGCGTCGTCGGCAGATTATGGTCGGGTACCGCAAGGGTCAGGTCGGGCCGGCGCACCTTGCGTCCAGCGAGGCGTAGGCCTTCGAACGCCTGCGGGCTCGTCACTTCATGCACGAGGTGACGATCGATATAGATCAGGCAGGTTCCATCGGGACGCCGTTCAACGACATGCGCGTCCCAGATCTTCTCATAGAGGGTGCGTGGCTTAACCATGGTCCCCTCCCCCTAGACCCGTAAGGCGCTAGGGGAAAGGGGGAGAAACGCGGCCAGCGATGGAAAATGTGCGTTTTTCGCAAGGATGAAGTAATAATGTTACGCCATGCGATAATCCTCGACCACGCGGCCGACCGCCGCTAGTTCCGCCTCATGGCCCTCCTCGCGCCAGCTCTCGGCCAGCGCCGCCTCTTCCCATGCGTGCATCGCGGGATGGGCCAGCATGGTTTCGACCCAGCCGCGCGCGATCGGCCCGACATCCAGGCCATAGCTGCGCACCCGGAAGGCGACCGGCGCATAGAAGGCGTCGAGCGCGCTGAATTCCGCGCCGGCCAGATAGGGCCCGCCAAAGCGCGCCAGCCCCTGCTCCCACAATTCGCGCAGCCGGGCGATATCCTTGTTCAGCGCCGGCTCGATCAGGTTCAGCTCCACCCGCACCCCGACATTCATCGTGCAGGTCGACCGCAGCGCGGAAAAGCCGCTGTGCATTTCCGCCACCGCGCACTGGGCAAAGGCGCGCGCATCGGCATCGGCGGGCCAGACGCCCTCATGCCGGTCGGCCAGATAGAGGAGGATGCCGAGCGAATCCCAGAGCGTCCGGTCGCCATCGATCAACGCCGGCACCTGTCCCGTCGGCGAAAAGCTGCGAAAGGCGCTGTAATTGACCGGCGCTGCAAAGGGTTCGATGCGATCGACGAAATCGATCCCCAGCCCCTTCATCAGCAGCCAGGGCCGCAGCGACCAGCTCGAATAATTCCGGTTGGCGGTGATGAGGGTATAGGCCATCGATCAATCTCCCCTGTGCGTGGTGCGCGTCCCCTTAGCGCAACGGGAAACGGCCCGACAGGCGGAACGATCCACGGGTCTGACAAGCTCAGCTTATCAGGCGAGATGGAGAAGCTTGGCGCACCTCTGGCGGAGTTGGGTGGACGCCTGACAGTCTGCGGCTAGGCGCCACAACTGGCGGCTGAATGTCTTGGCAGGGATTGCCCGTTCCGCGAGCGCGTCGGTCCCTGATCATTTTGATCGGCCAATTTGCTGCGCCTTCGAGAGATAGGCTATGGCCGAACGGCTATTCTGCGCTTTGTTTTTCTCCGCGCGCCATTCAAGAGCCGACTTTAATGGTGCTAGGGCATGCAGGACAACTGATGCCGCCAAGACATAGCCGGACCCCGAGATATAGGAGCCTGCAAGACCAGCCGCCGATGTCGCGACGGCGGTTGGCGCGCTGATCCCCTCGATAAGCTTCGGCCAAAGTTTATCCCGTACCGCAGCCATTTCGCTTCCGTGGACGCGCGCCGTCTCAACCAAGCTATTGGTGACGCGAGCGACGATCCGTTCAGTCTCACCGACCTTTCCGACCTCAATCTCCGCGTCTATTATTCTTGCGACATCAGCTATGAATTCCTGACGCAATTGCTGAGTCCGAGACCGGAATTCGAGCACATCCTGAAGAGGGAGCTGCGCTAGCTGCGATGTCGGCAATACCTGTCCGACGATGTTAAATATTGTCCGTTGCGTTAATGCGCCGGATATATCTGTTACATCTGAGATCGACACGGTCGATGTGCCTCGGCGTGCTAGGCCGCGTTGACAAAGTGTGGCAACCATCTGCGAATGGCGGCGAGGTTCAGGAAGCTTGCGAAGGATAGGGCTGTTTTGTCGTAACGGGTTGCGATCCGGCGGAACTGCTTGAGTTCGCCGAACATGCGCTCGATGCGGTTGCGGTCACGATAGCGGCGGAAGTCGCACTGAATGGGTTCGCGGCGATTGGCTGTTGATTGCCGTTGAGAACTGACCCGGGTTTTCATCGAGAAGTGACCCACCTTGCGTTTATGTTTCGGATGTCAGGGGTGGGTCAAGATGGGGGGTTGTCCTTCCTGGCTTTGGGCTGCTGAGCCGAGCTGTTTTTGAACCGGAACCTGTCGTTGCCGGTCTCAAGGATATGGCAGTGATGCGTAAGCCGATCGAGGAGCGCGGTCGTCATCTTGGCATCGCCGAACACGGTGGCCCACTCGCTAAAGCTGAGGTTGGTGGTGATGATCACGCTGGTGCGCTCGTAGAGTTTGGTGAGCAGATGGAACAGCAAAGGCCCGCCTGACGCGCTGAACGGCACATATCCAAGCTCCTCCAGGATCACG
>NZ_JBSXOQ010000013.1:0-15186 GCF_056859495.1 Sphingobium sp. L-44
TGAAATGATGAGACGAACAGATTGGTTGATCTGGTCCAAATCGCTTCCCTCAATCGCTCGGTCAGGTTGGGAGCGACCGCGACCAAACTGACAACGAGCAGGGCGAGCGATAGCTCGGCCTCCAAATGATGGACGGGTGAAAATGCTACGTGCTATTTGCCCAAATGGAAGGATTGTTAAGGAGAACGCTGATGGCACAAAAGGCTTATTACATAACACCCATCGACTTTGGGTGGGATTATCTGCCGAGTGTGGAAGAGTTTGCCGAGAGGCTGTCAAAGGCCGATCTCGACGTGAAGCTCGGTAAGCAGCCCTACGGCGAGGCACGTCTCGAACAGTTCCTTGCGGACTTCAACGAAGCGAAGGAGCTTGCCGCACGGGCGGGCTGGGAAGGTGATTTCAGAGGACCGCCCTCGGTATTCTGTCTCCCGATTGAGAACGAGATAGTATATGGCTTTGTGTGGAAGCAGGATAACAATGGGGATACTCTTGTCGTCAGCCCCCAGCCACTGCCGTGGCTCGATCCGCTGGTGATTAACTGACGGTATCGCTGGACATGGTTCTCGATATGAGTTCATATCGAGAACATGGGCTACCTGACTGACCAAGATTATGACGATCTGCCCGAGGATGACGGCGAGGCATTTTGCCTGCTAGAGGGCATTTCTCGCGACAGGCTGCACGCTGCCGAGCGCGATGATAGGGGCGACCTTCATTATGAAGATATGCTCCGCTACATGAACGAGGTTTCAGCCATAGCGTCGGAGTTCAACCTGACAGGGCTGGACTACGACGAGGATGCGGACAACTATTCCCGAGAGTTTGCCCGCTTCACCCGAGCGGTTGATGCCAAACTCGCTCAAATCCGCGTTCAGCGCGCACGCCGTGATCGGCGCAACAGTGTTGCGTTAAGCGGCAGTAGCCGCGAAAAGATGCAGCACCACTTGGAGCGCTTAAAGGCCGAGGTATCTGCTTCAAGTTTGCCCAAGAAACGGCAGACCTCATTGCTCGATAAGATAGCCGAGTTTGAAGCCGAGCTTGCCAAGCCGCGCTTCAATCTCGCACTCGCCATGTCCTTGATGGCGATGGTCACGGCAACGGCTCATGACGGTGGTGAAATACTTACCTCCGCACCAAGCATCACTAAAGCGTTCTTGGAAATCATAGGTAAGGAAAAACAAGAAGAGACTGACCGGCAGGCAACTTTACCTCGCTATGTTCAGCCAAAGCAGTTGCCAGATCATCACACTACGCTGCCGACACTATCAACCACCACCGCCTTGGCGCAACCCGGGTTTACGACCGCTGGTATAAACGGCTTTGACGCGGGAAAAAGTAGCTCTAGCGATGGGTTTTCTGGCGATCTCGATCGTGACGTTCCGTTTTGATAACCAGAATATATTCGTTTCGCCGATTTGAGAAATGGGTCGCCAACAGGTGGCAACGGCGTTCGAGTTCTCTAAATATTGAAGGGATAGCTAGCGTCACGACGAAAACATTCTCCCTTCTTTAATGAGCAGTAGCCATCCAATACCCCCGCCTGACCCAGCTAAACACTGGGTCAGGCGGGCAGGCGCAAGCGCGGTCGGAGCACATGGCGAAGTGGCGCGGAAGCGCGTTCGTTTGCTGACGGCGCTCGGCTCGTGGGAGTTCTATATCTATACAATAACTTACCCCAGCTTACACCCGAGGAAGCCGTGCGGCCCGATAGCAGCCAATGCCCAACCCGAGCAGCGGTAAAAAGATTGCAGTGAAGAATGCCTGACCCGCGCCCTCATTTTTCAGCATGTCTGGGAAAGAGAACACGACAACTGCCGAAAACACGATGACCCATTTCTTGATCGTGCGGTTCCTCGCGCCATCTTGCCCATATTTCAGGACATAAGCCACTCGTTTGTCGTGTGCGCGTTGAGCGTCAGCTTCCCGCCCTGCTTTGAACCTGACTCTGTCTTCATTGGCGCGCATCCGATGCCATTCGGCTTGCTCGATAAAGCGCCTCGTTTTCTCGTCCATCATTTCCCCCTTTGACCGGTGGCTCCTCGCCATGACCCGACCACGCCTGTCGCGTCGTCGAGCCTTGCTTGTTAAGCGGTATCGGTTAAGATAACCGGTATCGGTTAAACGTCAAATGAGATCGGTTCGTGAGGGCTGGATGAAAGAAAGCGATACCGCTATTCGTGCTTATGTGACCAAGCCCAAGATATTCGACGAAGCGATCCATCTGCGTGCCCGTGAAGGCACGAAAGCGCGCATCGACGCATTGCGCGGCACAATGCGGCAGGGTGATTTCATTCGCCTCCTCCTCGAAGATGCGCTCGATCGCCGTGAGAACGAGGCTCGTGGGAACCTGTCGGGCAGCGAGTAGTGTCGTGTCAGCCGTGCCGATGTAGGCCCGGAAAGCCTTCTGGCTGCGCCTAAATATTGAATGGACGACTATTTTGACGACGAGGGCAACCTCTCACTTTTCAAACTGATGAGGCCCAGTGACCCGGCGCGTGCTGCTGATCCAGCTACTCGTTCGTTCCGATGGGCGGTGGCAGAACAAAGGTTGGCGCAGATGGCGGCAGAGGCGGAGGAGCGCATCCGGGTTTTGAAGCGGCTCGGTTCACCAGAGTTCTAACCGATCCTTACACTGCCCCCAGCGGGGATAACCGGAGCGGCCACTCTCATCGTCGCTGACAGCGCGCTGCTCATTCGCTATCACCTGTCATAGTGTTGTTGGGGCGGGGTTTTCTGTGTCTTCTGCTATTCGTGATCTGCTGGAACGCTATCGCTCGGGTGCCAAGTCCGAGCGCGAGAAAGGCACGTATTTCGAGCGCTTATGCGTCGAGTTCCTCAAGCATGATCCCGAGATGGCGCAGCAATATGAGGATGCGTGGACCTTCCGCGAGTGGGCTGAAACCGCTGGGTGGAAGCAGACCGACACAGGTATCGACCTTGTAGCGAAGCTGCGCGATGATGGGGGCTTCTGCGCGGTCCAGTGCAAGTTCTATCGCGCCGACCACCATATTCAGAAATCCGACATTGATTCGTTCTTCACCGCGTCAGGCAAAGCCCCGTTCACCCGCCGCCTGATCATCGACACGACCGAAGTGGCGTGGAGCAAGAACGCCGAAGACGCGCTCGACGGCCAGAATATCTCGACCACCCGCATCAGCATGGAACGGCTCGAACAGAGCCCGATCGACTGGCGCACCTATCTCGCCGACGACCAGATCGTGCTCGCGCCCAAGAAGGAGGTGCGCCAGCACCAGCGCGAGGCGCTGGAGGCGGTGCGCAAGGGCCTGTCGGATGCTGATCGCGGCAAGCTCATCATGGCCTGCGGCACCGGCAAGACGTTTACCGGACTCAAGATCGCGGAAGACCTCGCTGGTCCCGGCAAGTTTGTGCTGTTTCTCGTGCCATCGCTCGCCCTCATGAGCCAGACGGTGCGGGAGTGGTCGCTCGACACCACCACGCCGCTCCGGGCCTTCGCGGTCTGTTCCGACGCGCAGGTGGGCAAGCGCAACAAGGGCAACGACGATATCGGCGATATCGACGTTCACGATCTCGCGCACCCCGCCACTACCGATCCGGCGAAGCTCGCCAACAAGGCGAAGGCACCCGCCCCGGACGAGATGACGGTGGTCTTCAGCACCTACCAGTCGATTCAGGTGATTTCGAACGCCCAGAAGCAGCACGGCTTCCCGGAGTTCGACCTCATCATCTGCGACGAGGCTCACCGCACGACCGGCGCGACGCTGGAAGGTGAGGACGAGAGCAACTTCGTCCGCATCCACAATCAGGATTTCATCGCAGGCAAGCAGCGCCTCTACATGACCGCGACGCCGCGCATCTTCGGTGACGCCGTGCGGTCGAAGGCGAAGGAGGTTTCCGCCGAGCTATGCTCCATGGACGACCCCGCGCTCTACGGGGAGACACTGTTCCAGCGCGGCTTCGGATGGGCGGTCCAGAATGACCTTCTCACCGACTACAAGGTGATCGTCCTCGCCGTCGATGAGGCGATGGTCAGCACCTCGATCCAAAACCGCCTAAAGGACGAGGACAACGCCCTCAAGCTCGACGACGCGACCAAGATCGTCGGATGCTACAAGGCCCTCACCAAGGCCGATCTCGCCGCCGATGTGGCGACCGACACCGGGCATATGCGCCGCGCGCTCGCCTTCTGTAAGGACATTGCTTCCTCCAAGCTGGTGCGTGACGAGTTCTCCGCTGTCGTGGAGGAATATCTCGCGTCTGCCGCCAGCGGTGATGAGGAGCCGCCCCTCGGCTGTGAGGTCCACCACGTCGATGGCACCTTCAATGCGAAAACGCGCACCCGTGAACTCGAATGGCTGAAGGCCGAGCACGACGATCATAGCTGCCGCATCCTGTCGAACGCGCGCTGCCTATCGGAAGGTGTGGACGTGCCCGCGCTCGACGCGATCATGTTCCTCCATCCTCGCAAGTCGCAGATCGATGTGGTCCAGTCGGTCGGTCGCGTCATGCGCCGTGCTCCCGGTAAGAAGATGGGCTACGTCATCCTGCCGGTCGGTATCCCCGCAGGGGTCGCGCCCGAGGAGGCGCTCAACAACAACGAGAAATACAAGGTCGTCTGGCAGATTCTTAACGCCCTGCGTGCCCATGACGAACGCTTTGATGCCACCATCAACAAGATGGACCTTGGCGTCGATGTCAGCGGTCAGATCGAGGTAATCGCGGTTTCCGACAAGCTGCCGACAAAGGCCAAGAAAAAGGCTGGCGGCATCGGCATCGGTCAAGGTGGCGGATCGACCGATAGTGGCGACCGCGATGGCAGCAGCGAGCCCAAGGGCGGTGAGGACCAGCTTGCCTTCACGCTCGACGAGTTCACCAACGCGATCCGCGCGAAAATCGTGAAGAAGTGTGGAAGGCGCGACTATTGGGAGGACTGGGCAGGCGATATCGCCAAGATCGCCCAGACCCATATCACCCGCATCACCGCTATCGTGCAGCAGCCGGGATCGACCGGACGCGCGGCATTCGAGCGCTTTCTTGCCGAGATCAGGGACGACCTGAACGAGAGCATCAGCGAGAATGATGCGATCGAGATGCTGGCACAGCACCTCATCACCCGACCGGTCTTCGAGGCGCTGTTCGAGGGCTACAGCTTCACCAAGAACAACCCCGTCTCGGTCGCGATGGAGGAGGTTCTCATCGCCCTCGACGAGCAGAACCTCGGCAAGGAAGCCGAGTCACTTGAGCGCTTCTACGCCAGCGTGCGCGTGCGCGCTGCCGGGATCGACAACGCGGCGGGCAAGCAGAAGATCGTCGTAGAACTCTACGACAAGTTCTTCCGCAACGCCTTCCCCCGCATGACCGAGCGGCTCGGCATCGTCTATACGCCGGTCGAAGTGGTCGATTTCATCATCCACTCGGTAAATGAGGTGCTCAAGTCGGAGTTCGGTCAGACGCTCGGTAGCAAGGGCGTCCACATCCTCGACCCGTTCACCGGCACCGGCACCTTCATAACCCGCCTGCTCCAGTCGGGGCTGATCGAGCCGGAAGAACTCGCGCACAAATACCAGCACGAAATCCACGCAAACGAGATCGTGCTGCTCGCCTACTACATCGCCGCAATCAATATTGAGGCCGTCTATCACACGATGTCGGGCGGGGATTACAAGCCGTTCGAGGGCATCTGTCTCACTGACACCTTTCAGCTTTACGAGCAGGATCGCGATCTCATCAGCGATTTGATGGCGGACAATAGCAATCGCCGCACCCGCCAAAAGGCTCTTGATATCAGGGTGATCGTCGGAAACCCTCCATATTCGACTGGTCAAGGTAGTGCGAATGACAATGCTGCCAACGTGCCTTACCCTAAACTCGACGCGCGTATTCGGGAAACCTATGCGAGCCGGACGAAAGCGACACTGAAGAACTCCCTCTACGATAGCTACATCCGCGCGATTCGATGGGCCAGCGATCGCGTTGGGAATAGCGGGATAGTCGCGTTCGTAAGCAATGCTGGGTGGATTGACAGCACCTCAACGGAAGGAGTCCGTCGTTGCTTGGCCGATGAGTTTGCGAACATTTATGTTTTTCACCTACGTGGAAATCAGCGAACATCAGGCGAGAGATCAAAGCGCGAGGGCGGGAAAATATTCGGCTCTGGTAGTCGCACTCCTGTTGCGATCACGCTGTTGGTAAAGAATCCGTCAGTGAAAGATCAGGGAAATATACGCTTTCACGATATCGGCGATTACCTCTCTCGCGAAGAAAAACTTGAGATTACCCAGAGATTTGGAAGCATAGGCGGGATAACTTCTGCCGAAGGCTGGCAAAAGATTACGCCTGATGCGCACGGAGATTGGCTCGGTCAGCGCGATGGTAGTTTCAATGACTTTATCTCAATCGGAGACAAGAGTGGATCAACCAGAACAAAGTTGTTCGAAAACTTCTCTGGGGGAATAATGACCAACCGCGATGCGTGGGTAATCAACCCGTCTCAATCGTTGCTTAATAAGAATATGGAAAGCATGATTGCGGTTTACGAAAGCGAGAGAAATCGCTTCCAATCGGCGCATCCACATTTTGCAAATACCAAAGAACGTGATGAAACAGCATCGCATTTTGTAGTGTCTGATCCGAAAAAGATTAGCTGGAGTCGAGGATTGAAATCCTCTCTTGCGAAAAACAAATCAATCAATCACAGGCAAGATTGTCTCGCTCCCGTTGTATACAGACCGTATACTCGGCAATGGCTATACTATGACCGCATTTTGAACGAAATGGTTCTTCAGATGCCAAAGCTGTTTCCGAAAGCAGAATCGAAAAACCGCCTCATTGTAATAAAGAACAGATGGAGCGGTGAAGGACAGCTTGCCTTGATGGTTGACTCGCTTATCGAGCAACAAACTGACGGTGGAACGCAGTGCTTCCCACGGTATATTTACGGTGGAAATGTATCTGATGCGGAGCAAGGGAATCTGTTAGGGCAGCTCAACGCTACCGACCAGAACGAGCAGCAAGATGGGATCACTGATGAAGGTCTGGCGCATTTTCAGACTTTTTATCCCGGTGAGACGATCTCAAAGGATGATTTATTCTACTACACTTATGGTCTTCTCCATTCGCCAGATTACCGAGAGCGGTATGTAGAAAACCTTTCGAAGGAGTTGCCTCGCATCCCGGCCGTAAAGGGCATCGAGAGCTTCCGCGCGTTCATTGAGGCAGGGCGGAAGTTGGGTGACCTTCACATCGGTTATGAGAACGTGGAGCCTTATCCGGTGGCGATCGCGCAGGGTGATCTACGGCTCGCCCATATCGATAACCCTGAAGCCTTCTATCGGGTTGAGCAGATGAAGTTTGCGGGCAAGCGGCCGAAGCTCGACAAGACCACGGTGATCTACAACGCCAACATTACCATGACTGGCATCCCGCTGGACGCCTACGAGTATGTGGTGAACGGAAAGCCCGCGCTCGAATGGGTGATGGAGCGCCAGTGCGTGAAGACCGACAAGGCCAGTGGCATCGTCAACGACGCCAACCGCTACGCCATCGAGACCGTGGGCGATCCGGCTTATCCGCTACTGCTGTTTCAGCGGATGATCACCGTCAGCTTGGAAACGATGAAGATCGTTCGCTCTCTCCCCGCTCTCGACATAGTGGCACCCATCGAGCAGCCGCAAACGGTCGCCACATAGGTTTTGTATATTTTGGATTGATTTTGCAAAACCGGAGAGGTAGCGTCTGGCAAACTGAACTGGGGAGGTCCGTGTGGCCGCTGATATTGATGCCGTCCGTCAGGCGCTGACGCCCTATCATGGCAAAATCCACGCCTGCGTGATGGACGGCTTCGCCGAGTGGCGAGACACGCAGGCGTATCGCATTTCGAAGGGATACGCGCCCAACCTCTACTCGCGGACGAACTCGAACGACATTTTCGACGCCATCCTGCGTCGGGCCATCCCTGTGCTCGGCGCGGAGGAAAAGGTTTTCGTGAAGACCGAGGCGCAGACCGCGAGGTTCGTCATCGGTGGCGTGGCTGCTCGGTTCAAGAAGGCTGGGGATGACGGTCTCGGCTGCAATATCCCGACGCAGGCTGCCATGGCTTTCATGGATGCTGACCGGACGCTTCCCGGCCTCCCGCCCGAGACCGCGAAGATCGAACTGATTTGGGAGCCGAACGCGATCTGGACCAAGGTCGAGCGGGTGCTGGTTGTCGCCCGTGATGGCGATCGTCTGCTATGGGAGTATGAAATCGTTGCGGACGCCGGTGAGGGCGCGATTACGCCGCTGGCTCCGACCAGTCCGCATGATGAGTCCGATGACGCGAGCGATCTGATCAAGCCGAAGGTCCAGCCCAAGACCAAGCCCGAAGCGAAGTAGCGATCATGTCTACCGTTGGCGATATGCTGCGCTTGGCGCGGCAGCGATTGGGATTCACGCAGAAGGCGGCTGCCGAGCGGATCGGCATCGCGCAGCCGGTCCTGTCACGCTTTGAGAATGGACCTGCGGAACCCGACGATGCCTTTCTGCACAAGGCTGCGTCGGTTTATAGCTTGCCGCGCGAGTTCTTCGATCTCCGCGACCCCGTATATGGCCCGCCTGTGAGCGTTCACCCCATGTTGCGGGCGAAGGCAGACATCTCGGCGCGCGATCTCGACATGGTGGTTTCGGAGATGAACCTCCGCGTCATGCATGTGCGGCGCTTTCTGGATGCGGTCGATTACGCTCCCACGAGCGAGCTTCCCTCGCTGGAGGTGGAGCAATACGGCTCTCCTGAACGTATCGCTGGCGTCGTAAGGGCGCATTGGGGCGTGCCGTCTGGGCCGGTCAAGAGCCTCACGGCGCTCGTCGAGCGTTCCGGTGTGATCGTTGGAACATCGGACTTTAGCGGCGCATCCATTAGCGGCATGACGTTCAGGGTGCCGGGTCAGCCGCCATTGGTGTTGCTGAACAGGAACCACCCTGCCGACCGAATGCGCTTCACCCTCGCTCACGAGCTTGGGCACCTCGTGATGCATCGCTTTCCAACGCCTGAAATGGAGGATGAGGCGAACGCTTTCGCGTCGGCTCTCCTCATGCCAGAGCGTGAAATGCGCGAGGCATTCTCCGGTCGGCGCATCACGCTTGAGCTTCTCGCCGCCCTAAAACCTGAATGGCGGGTCGCGATGCAGGCATTGTTGATGCGCGCAAAGGCACTCGGCTACCTTTCTGACAATCAGAACAGATACCTTTGGCAGCAGATCAGCAGCCGAGGGTGGCGGACGAAAGAGCCGCCCGAGTTAGATTTTCCTCACGAACGACCGACCATCCTTAACGCGATCATCAAGGCGCATCTGGATGATCTGGGATTCACCATGTCGGAGTTAAGTCGCCTCGTGCCGCTGCATGAGCCCGAGTTTGTGAAGATGTATGATCTGGCGGAAGAAGCCCTTTCAAAGCCTCGGCTGCGATTGGTGATCTGATCCGCCAGTGGCGGGAACTTCAACGGGGAATGAATGCAGCCCAGCTACATATCGGTGATGAACGTCTTCACCCAGCAGACGCGCTACACGGTGCCGCTGTTCCAGCGGCCCTACGTCTGGAAGAAGGAAGACCAGTGGCAACCGCTGTGGGATGACGTGCGGGAAGCTGCCGAGCGCGTGCTGAACGCACAGGGCAAGCTGGTCTCGTCTCACTTCCTTGGGACGGTAGTTCTCGACCAGACCCTCAACCCCACCTTCAGCCTGCCGCGCCGAGAGGTCATCGACGGGCAGCAGCGCCTCACAACACTGCAACTGGTGCTGAAGGCAGCGGAGCATGCGCTGGATGAACTGCGGTCCACGGTCGCAGGTGACGAGGATGCGACCCGTGCGGTCGATATTGCCTCCCGCCAGATCGCGCCGTTGACCAGCAATCCCGCCTACGCTGACGACGAGGAACGCTACAAGGTCTGGCCCACGAATGAGGACCGACCTGCATTCCGCGACGTGATGGACAGCACGGTCAGCGAAGCGCCAAAGCTGCCCGACAGCCGCATGGCACAGGCGTATCGCTACTTTCGCGACGAGTTCCGGGGCTGGCTCATGGTCGAGCCGCACGGTGCTCGTGCCATGGCGCTCGCCAGCGCGCTCAAGGACCACCTGCGCCTGATCGTGCTCGACCTCGACACGACCGACGAACCGCAGGCGATTTTCGAGACGCTGAACGCCCACGGCACGCCGCTGCTCCCCGCTGATCTGATCAAGAACTGGCTGCTGTGGGAAGGCACCCGCCAAGGGCTTCCCACCGACAAGCTCTACCTCGACTTCTGGCAACCGTTTGATCGCGACATCGACCACTGGCGGGCTCTTACCGGGACCGGACACGCGGCGCGCGCGCGTGTCGATACCTTCCTCGGCAACTGGCTCACCCGTCACGTCCGCCAGCCCATTCCGGCGAAGCACCTCTATGATCGCTTTCTCTCATTCGTGCGCGAAGGCGGGCCGCGCACGCCGGAAGGGAAGCTCGACGTTGCAGCCCTGATGGCGGATATCGCAGAGGACGCGAAGCGTTTTCGCCTGATCGAGAACCCGATGGGCAATAGCCGGTTCGACACCTTCCTTCGTCGCCTCGGCGTGATGGATATCGTGGTATTTCACCCGCTGCTGCTCGAACTCATGGGGCGTGCCGAATCGGACGCTGCCGACCGCGACGCTGCCGGTGTCGCGCTGGAAAGCTACCTCGTTCGCCGGGTGGTCTGTGGCTATCAGACGCGCGGCTACGGCACGCTCGCCATCACCTTGCTCGATCGGGTCGCCGCCGTTCCAGAAAGTCAGCCCGCCGCCCCAGCCATTCTTCAAGCGCTTGGCGAGTCCACGGGCTCCGACCGATGGCCCGA
The DNA here is from genome assembly GCF_056859495.1 of Sphingobium sp. L-44. Lineage (NCBI taxonomy): Bacteria > Pseudomonadati > Pseudomonadota > Alphaproteobacteria > Sphingomonadales > Sphingobiaceae > Sphingobium > Sphingobium sp. L-44. Next base: position 10,829 of record NZ_JBSXOQ010000013.1, read on the forward strand.
TGATGCAGCCTTCCAAGCCGAGTGGTGCCGCAAGAAGTTCTACGGCAACCTTCGTCGCAACCGCGTCCTCATGATCCTGCGCGCGATCGAGGAGCGCTATCAGCGGGAGGGCACCAAGTCGGAACCCGTCCTGTCATTCAACTTCGACGAGTTGGAGATCGAGCACATCCTGCCGCAGGCGTGGGAAGCGCATTGGCCTCTCGATGAGACCGTCACCACGCGCGAGGATCGAAACTGGTGGCTGCACGGGATCGGCAACCTCACCCTCATCAGCGGTTCGCTGAACAAGGAGTTGAGCCACGGCCCATGGATCGCTGCCGATGACGCCCCTTCGAAGCGGAACGGGCTGCAACTCCACAGCAAGCTCGAACTCAATGCTCGCCTGCTGCGCGATCACGCCGGGGCATGGGACGAAGCCGGGATGCAGGCACGCGCAAATGCACTGTTCGCGACGGCGCGGCAAATCTGGCCCGCCGCAGTGGCAGCAACCGCATAGGGGGACAACGCTGGTGAAGGGAGAACTTCGACCGAATACGCAGGAGGATGTCGAGGACGTGATCCTGACGATCCTTCACGGTCGCGGCACGCTGACCACTGCCGAGATCAATCACTCGGTGCGCCAGCGCATCCGGCTTGTCCCTGCCGATCTGCAACGAGCCGCCAAGCGTCCGAACGAGACGAAGATCGATCAGATCAACTCGAATGCGCTTCAAGATCGGCGACGGCTCTGCCGAGACGGGCTGATCGAGCGCGTTGATCGCGGAGAGTTCCGCATTACTGATAAGGGTCGAGCCTACGTTGCCGAGCAGGAAAGAATGTCGAAAGACGCCTCTGCGCTGCTTGATGAGCTATTCCCCGACGAGAAGTGGGACGATTATGCCGCTTTCTCGGCGAGGCCGATTTTCATGCTCCCGACCGCCTCGCGGATCATCTCGTCGATTGTGTCAGGACCACCACCTTCCGGCGTGAGGTCCATCATATGCATAGGCTGTTGATGGCGTCCGAAATAGCCCCACCCTGTGTTTTGCGAGAGACCGCTCTCACGCCACCGGCCGCTCATACCGGCACACCGCAGGCGCAGACCACGCGCCGAAACATTGCGGCCAAGCCGCCACAGGGCCGCGACAAGTGATCCCGAATCCTCGCCTGTGATTTCCTCATCCTCACCCAAGGTGACGGTGATGAAATAGCCAGCAAAAACGCGGCTGTTGCCGGTCTCGATGATGCCGAGTTGATAGCTGATCCGCTCCCGCTCCCCCTCGGACCTCACCACGGTGCATTCACCCGTATTGCGCACTACGTAGTGCCGCCAGTTCTTCGCCTGCTTTTCCATGAAGATATTTATCGCGCTCGCAGCGCATCAGAGGAGCGAAATCTGCTTCTTGGCGGTCTCGGCTTCGGCCGTTTGCCGTGCCGTTCGCCGCTGCGACCGGCCCGTTCGCGGGGTCGATTTCAGTTCGAGCCTATCTGGGACTGGTCGATGCTCGTAGGTGTGCCCGCGCAAGTCAGCGGAAAGTCGCAGTGCATCGCGAATGGCGGATGACCGCTCATTCATCGCTTCTTCTTCTTCGGTCGCAAGGGCCTTCCGCGCAGCAGGATCAGCATAGCGCATTTTGAATCTCACGATCGCCATTGCGATTTCGAACTCGCGTTCTGCCTCATCAATGAGACCGATGTGGATGTCGAACAGGCGACGCACTGATTCCGAACGCCATATCTTTTTCTGTCGTCGCGTGAGAACACCGTTTTGAGTGAGCCACCGCGCATATGCGTCATGAGATGGTTCTCCGGTGTCCGCGTAAATCGGCAGTTCTCGCCGCGCTTCCGCAAGCAGCGGAACGAAGCTCGCCGCCCATTCGGCGGTGGCAAGCCGCCGCTGCTTTAACCCGATGATCCTGCCGCGTTCGCGCTCTTCCTGCATCGGAAGGGTTTGAACTCGCCCACTAAATGTGAAGTTAACGGCCACATCTAAACGTGAGGGCTGGAGACGAATCACCCCGAGGAGCGATATCTGGTCGGTCGCCCGAAACGACGAGGTGACCCATGACCCAACCCATCCACGATATCCTCACCCAGCTTGGCGCGGCCATCACCGCGCAGCTTGATGCTGCCAATGACCGTGCCACTTCGGCTGAAAGCCAGTATCAGCGCCTTTTTGACGGGCTGCGGGCGCTGGTCCATCAGCCCGCCACGAATCTTCCGGAGGCGGCCAACGACGCGAACGAGATCAGCGTCGAGGTTGTGGAGCGTCCCCGCACGTCGCCTCGTAGCAGCACCACGCCCATTCGCACTGCTATCCCTGATGATCTGTTCCTCGACGCCCTCTGCACCGAATGGCGGAGCGCACATGCCATCCGTGCCGAGATGGCCTCCAAGGGACGGCGAGTTGCTTACGGCACGGCCTACAAGCGTCTTGCCAAGTTGGAGGCCGAGCTTCCCGACCTGATCGAGGCTGCCGATGCTCCTGTTCGCTGGCGGCTCCGTTCGCCTCGTTCCAAGCACCGGCGCGACGACGCGATTGTCCCCGAAGCCACTACCGGCAGCACTGGCCGCGCGCGTGCTCGCGGGGCAATGCCACCCGACGCGATCACGGACGTGCGGCAGCGTGTGGCCGATGCCCCGGCTCCCACCGAGAAGTTCACGCCCGTGCTGCATCGGGGGGATTGCTTCGAAATCATGAAGTCGATGCCGGATGGCTCGGTCGATCTCATCCTTGCCGATCCGCCCTATGCGACCACTGGCCTCGCAATCGACCCCACGATTAATCTGGAGGCAATGTGGGCGGAGTATCGCCGCATCATCAAGCCGACCGGCACGATCATCCTTTTCGGCTCCCAGCCTTTCTCGTCCAAGCTGGTTTGTGGCGCATTCGACCTGTTCAAGCAGAACCTCATCTGGATCAAGAATCGCGCCACCGGCAATATGTCTGCGAAGGATCGCCCGTTGAAGCAGCACGAGGATATCCTTGTCTTCAGCCTCGGGACGACCATCCAGAAGAGCCGGTCGGCTCGTCGCTACACCTACAACCCGCTTGGACAAACCTCGGCGGGCAAGAAGAAGGTCAGCGCCGCGAAGCAGACCAAGTATCTGCATGGCGTGAAGCACAATCCCGGTTTGCAATATGAGGGCACGACCAGCAATCCTCGCAGCACGCTTTATTGCCCCAAGGATGAGAGCCATCACCACGTCTTCCAGAAGCCGCTCGCCTTGCTGGAGTATCTGATCCGCACCTACTCCAATGAAGGCGACGTGGTGTTCGACAGCTTCATGGGCAGCGGAAGCACCTGCGTTGCGGCGTTGCGTTCCGGTCGGCGTTCCATCGGCGTCGAAATGACCGATGATTACTTCCTCACCGCGCAGGAACGTGTCGCTGCGACGGCCGATCAGGCCACGCCCGACGTGACGCCAATCGTCCCCCCGGTCGAAACTATTGCCAACTCGGCCAACGATAACGTCCATGCGCTGTTGCCCACGGCATCTTCGAACGAGGTGACCATTTATAACGGCGACTGCCTTGACACTATGCGGAAGATGCCGACCGGCTCGGTCGATCTGGTCTTTACCTCACCTCCCTACAACCTTGGCCGGTCAAGCGACGGCAAGGTTCGCGGTGCCGCCAGCAGCGGAAAGTGGAAGGGCATGGACTTGAGCAACGGATATGCCAGCTATGATGATGCTCGCGATCCCGCTGGATATATCGAGTGGCAGAAGGACGTGCTGCGTGAGTGCTGGCGTCTGCTGGCGGATGACGGTGCGATTTACTACAATCACAAGCCGCGCGTTCAGAGCGGTGTGCTCCAGACGCCTCTTGATCTCAATCCGGGTTTGCCTGTGCGGCAGATTGTCATCTGGGACCGGGGAAGCGGATTCAACTTCAATCAGTCATTCTACCTTCCTTGCCATGAGTGGATCGTGATCTTCGCCAAGCCGGGATTCCGTCTGCGATCCAAGGCCGCATCGGGAATGAAGGACGTGTGGAAGGTGAAGCACGAGCGCAACAACAGCCATCCTGCACCCTTTCCGGTTGAGCTTGCCAAGCGCGTAATCGAGACCACTTCTGCAAAAATCATCCTCGATCCGTTCATGGGTAGCGGTTCGACGGGAGTGGCAGCGCTGCAATGTGATCGGAAGTTCATCGGGATCGAGATCGACCCCGGCTATTGCATGGATGCGGCGGGCCGAATGGGCTTGAACAGTCAACTTGCGGCCTGATCCTATTCACCCGTCCATCATTTGGAGGCCGAGCTATCGCTCGCCCTGCTCGTTGTCAGTTTGGTCGCGGTCGCTCCCAACCTGACCGAGCGATTGAGGGAAGCGATTTGGACCAGATCAACCAATCTGTTCGTCTCATCATTTCA
>NZ_JBSXOQ010000014.1:0-4257 GCF_056859495.1 Sphingobium sp. L-44
GGGGGCGTTTGCGGGAGGGGGCGGAATCCTACGCCAAGCTCGCCCAGATAGCCGGCGCGAGATCTTACTTGTTGCTGCCTTCTACGGTCGCGCCAGAAAGGCGACGGCTCAGTTCTATCCGGCGATGGCTACGCATTTTGAAGGTGTCTGGCCCAACGCGCCGATACTCAATGAAGCCGAGAGAACGCCAAAATCGCTCTGCCGCTTCATTCGCTTCCAGCACGGCCAACCGAATCTCTGTGGCACCTCTCGCAGCGGCCCAGCTTTCGACCGTCGAGTAAATTGAGCGTCCGACGCCACGACCACGCTGTGCGGCATCTACGATCATGAAGCCGAGATACCATGTGCCATCACGCGGATAATCGCGGAGGATGGCCGCGATTGCATATAGGCCGCCAGGCCCCTTCCATCCCAGGACAGCTTGATTGTGGGCGCTCTTTTCGGGCGGCACATCGGAGAAAAGCTCGCGAGCATCGTCCAGCGTGGGCGCGGCCCCGTCCTGCAACAGGAAATAGTCGCTGCAACGGTTGTACAGGTCTGCAACGTCTGCGGCGTCCGCTTGGGTAAGTTTGATCGGGGCTCCCGTCATCATCATCGCGTTTTGGCAGCAAGCACGCGCTGACCGTAATCCCGGAGTTCCCCGTTGGGACCGACATAGCGGTAGAGAGTGACGCGCTCGATCCCGAGTTCCTTGCAGAGGTCGGAAACGGACGTGTCGCGTTGGGCCATAGCAGCCTGAGCGAGCCGCACCTGGGCCTTGGAGAGGGCGAACTTGCGGCCACCCTTGCGTCCCCGCGCGCGGGCAGCGGCCAGGCCAGCCATGGTGCGCTCGCGGATCATATCCCGCTCAAACTCCGCCAGTGTGGCAAAAATGCCGAACACCATCCGGCCCGATGGCGTCGTGGTGTCGATCTGCGCGCCCTTGCCGGTGAGCACCCGCAGACCGATACCGCGATCCGACAGATTCTGCACCGTGCTGACCAGGTGGGTGAGCGTTCGGCCGAGCCGGTCGAGCTTCCAAACGATGAGGACATCGCCGTCGCGCAACGATTTCAGGCAGGCGGCAAGACCGGGGCGATCATCACGGCTACCGGATGCACGATCATCATAGATATTGCCTGGCTCGACACCGGCAGCGCGAAGGGCATCGTGCTGCAGGTCGAGCGACTGCGAGCCGTCGGCTTTGGACACGCGGGCGTAGCCGATCAGCATGGATCACAAACGAAGGTTTGAGGCGGTGACGAACATGAGCACATAAGATTGGGCTATTGTGTATCTTAACCAGCATCTCAATCAAGCTATCTCAAACCGTAGCTCGGAAAGAATAAGGAGCATGTATGCCGCGTCGCGTGACCCTGACCGATCGACAGCGCGAGGCGCTGCTTCACTTGCCGGTCGATCAAGGTGAGCTGCTGCGGCACTATACCCTCAGCGATGAGGATCTCGGGCATATCCGCCAGCGCCGGCGCGCCCACAATCGTTTTGGCTTCGCGCTGCAACTGTGCGTCCTGCGCTACCCGGGCCGGGTGCTCGCTCCTGGCGAGTTGATCCCGGCGCAGGTATCGGATTTCATCGCGGCCCAGCTCGGCCTGACCAGCGACGATCTACTCCTCTATGCCGCGCGCGAGGAGACCCGGCACGAGCATCTGGCGGACCTTCGCCGAATCTACGGCTATCGCTCCTTTTCGGGGCGGGGCGCACGGGATTTGCGCGAATGGATCGCTCGGGAAGCCGAGGCGGCGACATCGAATGAGGATCTTGCCCGTCGCTTCGTTGCGGAGTGTCGCCGCACCCGCACGATCCTTCCCGGCTCCTCGACGATCGAGCGCCTTTGCGCCGATGCGCTGGTTGAGGCCGAGCGCCGGATCGAGGATCTTATCGCCCATCGCATCACGCCAACCCTGAGCGAGAATTTGGCTCACCTGTTGGAGGATACGGTGGATGGTCGCGTCACGCGCTTCGTATGGCTGCGACAGTTCGAGGTTGGCGCAAATTCAGCAGCCGCTAACCGGCTGATGGATCGACTGGAATATCTTCAAAGGTTCGATCTTCCGGCGGATTTGCTGGACGGCGTGCCGGCGCATCGTGTGACCCGGCTTCGCCGGCAGGGCGAGCGCTATTACGCCGACGGCATGCGTGATCTGCCCGAAGACAGGCGGCTTGCGATCCTCGCTGTCTGCACCCTGGAATGGCGGTCATCGCTGGCCGATGTCATCGTGGAGACCCACGATCGCATCGTAGGCCGTCTCTATCGGGCCTCCGAACGCCTTTGCAACACCAGGATCGCCGACGAAAAGGCGGCCGTTCGGGACACGCTGAAGTCCTTTGCCGAAATCGGTGGTGCTTTGCTTGGAGCGCAGGACGATGGCACGGCCCTGGACGGGATAATCGCCACCGGGCCTGGCTGGGAACGGTTCAGAACCCTTGTCGCCACGGCCTCCGCGCTGACCAACGTGCTCGCGGCCGACCCGCTCAGCCGTGTGCTGGACGGCTATCACCGTTTCCGCCTCTACGCGCCCAGGATGCTGCGCCTGCTCGACATGCAGGCGGCGCCGATCGCCACGCCTCTTCTGGCGGCCGTTGCGATGCTGCGTAACGGGATCAAGGTCGATCCGCCGGTGGATTTTCTACGTCCCAACTCGAAATGGCATCGTCATCTTCGCGCTGAGCCCAGCGGCGACCACCGGCTTTGGGAAATCGCGGTGCTGTTCCACATCCGCGACGCCTTCCGGTCCGGTGACATATGGTTGGCGGGATCGCGCCGCTATGGCGACCTCAAGCAGCTTCTGGTCCCGCCACAGGCGATAGAGCAGACCGCGCGGCTCGCCGTGCCGCTGCGACCCGGCGAATGGCTGGCCGAGCGCAGGGCTCGACTGGATACACGGCTGAAGGAGTTTGGCCGCGCGGCGCGAACCGGCACGATCCCAGGCGGCATCATCGAGAACGGCAAGCTGCACATCGACAAGCTGAGGGCCGACACGCCCGAAGGGGCCGAGGATCTCGTGCTCGATCTCTATCAACAGCTCCCGCCCGCGAGGATCACCGATCTGTTGCTGGAAGTCGATGAGCGAACCGGATTTTCCGAGGCGTTCACGCATCTGCGCACCGGCGCGCCCTGCAGCGACCGGATCGGCCTGATGAACGTGTTGCTGGCGGAAGGCGTCAATCTCGGTTTGCGCAAGATGGCGGCGGCGACCAACACGCACAGCTTCTGGGAATTGCTGCGGATCGCGCGCTGGCATGTCGAAGGCAGCGCCTATGATCGGGCGCTCGCCATGATCGTGGAGGCCCACGCCGCCCTGCCCATGGCCGCCTTCTGGGGACAAGGGCAATCGGCATCCAGCGACGGGCAGTTCTTCCTTGCTACCGAGCAGGGCGAGGCGATGAATCTGATCAACGCGAAATATGGCAACGTCCCGGGCCTCAAGGGATACAGCCATGTGTCCGATCAATATGCGCCGTTCGCAACCCAGGTGATCCCGGCAACGGTCAGCGAGGCTCCCTATATCCTGGACGGGCTGCTCATGAATGACGCGGGCCGCCGCGTTCGCCAGCATTTTGCCGACACGGGCGGCTTCACCGATCATGTGTTCGCCGCCTGCGCCTTGCTCGGCTACAGGTTCGCCCCCCGTATCCGCGATCTCCCTCAGAAAAGACTCTATGCCTTCACGCCCAACGCGACGCCGGCCAATGTGCGAGCGCTGGTCGGAGGTAAGATCAATGAACCGCTCATCGAGCGCAACTGGCCCGACATCCTGCGCATCATGGCGACGATCGCAGCGGGGATCGTCGCCCCCAGCCAGATTCTTCGCAAGCTCGCCTCTTACCCGCGCCAGAATGAGCTGGCCCTCGCATTGCGAGAGGTGGGCCGCATCGAGCGAACCCTGTTCATGATCGACTGGATTCTTGATGCCGGCCTCCAGCGCCAGGCTCAGATCGGCCTCAACAAGGGTGAGGCCCACCACGCCCTAAAGCGCGCCATCAGCTTCCACCGCCGAGGTGAAATCCGGGATCGATCCGGCGAAGGCCAGCACTATCGCATCGCCGGAATGAACCTGCTCGCCGCCATCATCATATTCTGGAACACCATGAAGCTCGGCGAGGTCGTCAATACCCGGGCCGCCAGCGGTACCCATATCGCGCCTGATCTACTCGCCCACGTCTCGCCGTTGGGATGGGAACACATCAATCTAACCGGGGAATATCGCTGGCCCAAATCCTTAGCGTAGGATTCCGCCCCCTCCCGCAAACGCCCCC
>NZ_JBSXOQ010000015.1:0-17957 GCF_056859495.1 Sphingobium sp. L-44
GGGCTGCATTTTCAGGCGGCCTTGGGTGTAATCTGTAGCGGCCGCAACTCAGGTCTCGCGTCAGGTCGCCGATCAATTGCGCGCCAGATGGCCCAAGCTCGGCGCCTGCATGGACGATGCCGAGCATGACGTGCTCGCCTACATGACCTTCCCCGAGCAGCAGCGGGTCAAGCTTCACAGTACCAACCCGCTGCAACGCCTGAACAAGGAACTGAAGCGGCGCGCCGATGTTGTCGGCATGTTCCCGAACGAGGACAGCATCATCCGCCTCGTTGGTGCCGTCCTGCTCGAGCAGAACCATGAATACCAGCTCCAGCACCGCTACATGGAGATCGACGGCATGGCCGCCCTTGCCACACCCATAACCGAGGAGGTTCAGCCGCTACAGATTACACCCAAGCCCGCCTGAAAATGCAGCCCGATGGCCAGCACCGAAATTACACCACATTGACGGACGTGACCCGGCCCGCGCCCCTGACGCGACACCCACGCGCCTTGCTTGCACGCGGCACGCGCCGGTCGATTGGCGCGGGCGCATTCGGTCGCATCACCAAGTGTAGAGCAGGGAGAGGGGGCGTAGGAAAGGGGATGTCGGGGCGGGGCCAGCATGGCGCTGCTCGGATAGCGCTCGGTCCGCTTCCGGGCGGAAAGCTGCCTGGCGCGAAGCGAGCAGGAGCGCTCATTCCTTCTCCCGTTGGCGGGAGAAGGATACGAAGCCTTGCCGGTAAAGCCGGTTAGGCGAAGTTGGATGAGGGCGGCTTGTTTCAGAAGACCCTCACCCTCCCGCGCCTTCGGCGCGGGCCCCTCCCTCTCCCGTGAACGGGAGAGGGTAGGCTGACAGTCCGCCCCCTCCCCAACATGACCAAGATTTCATGATCGCGCGGATTGATCCGGCGCGGCGCCGGGTCTAGCGGCTGCCCTGTTCCAACCGGAATATTCCGCCCATCCTTTCGAGGAAATCATGTCCGACAACGACCATAGTCGAAAGACCGCGCGTTCGGGCATGGGGGCGAACTGACAGGTTCGGATCACCCGCCCGCCCCGAAGGCGCGGTCGCACGAGGTGATCCATGAATGCAGCCATCCGTTTTCTCGTCGGCTCCCTGCGTCGCGGGCCCCAGGCCCCTGATCTCAACCGCCTGTTCGATGACGGCCAGACCTATGGCGAGCGACTGGCCGACCGCGTCGCGGCGATCGGCGGTTCCTGGCGCTTCATCATCGGCTTCAGCCTGTTCCTGGTCGCCTGGGCGCTGCTGAACACGCTGGTGCTGGCGCGACACGCCTTCGATCCCTTTCCCTTCATCTTTTTGAACCTGATGCTGTCGATGCTGGCCGCGCTGCAGGCGCCGATCATCATGATGAGCCAGAACCGCCAGGCGGCCAAGGACCGGCTGGAGGCGCGGCTCGACTATGAAACCAATTTGCGATCGGAAGCGCAGATTGCCAGCCTGCACGACAAGATCGACCTGCTGCTGGCGATGGCGGGGGAGAGGGAGGATGCGGCAGGAGCGGCCGACTGATCTTCCGGCATTTCCGGGTCTTGTTTGACATTGTGGGTCATGGTCCCGCAATGTGGCCGCATGTCCAATGGGGCGACATGGGGAGGGTCAGGTCGTGCAGAACAGGCTCATCATCGATCGGCGAACATGGATGGCGGGGCTTCTGGGGCTGGCCGGGCAGGCATCACTGACCGGGCCGGCTCACGCCCTGACCGCGCGGGTCCGCAGCCGGGTGATCATCGACAATGATTTTTCCGGCGATCCCGATGGCCTGTTCCAACTGGCGCATCATCTGTTGTCGCCTTCGGTGCAGATCCCGCTGGTCATCGGATCGCATATCCATCCCAGGGATTTCCTCGACGGGTCGGACCGGCAAGCCGACAACGCCGTGCAATGCGTCCGCGACATGATGGATTGCATGCGGCTGCCGCATCGACCGCCGGTGCTGGCGGGGCGCAACGCCGCGCCGGCGCCCGGCACGCCGCCATCGGCGACCCCTGCGGTGGCGGCGATCATCGCCGAGGCGGAGCGGGGCGACAGCGCATTGCCACTCTTCTATGCTGCGGGAGCGGGGCTTACTGACCTGGCCGAGGCGGTGCGGCTGCGGCCCGAAATTGCGCGGCGGATCATCCTGATCTGGATCGGCGGGCCGGAACATGGCCCCGAGCAGGGCAATATCGACCCGACTGTCCATGTGCGGCGCAGCAAGGAATATAATCTGACCATAGATCTGGCCGCTGCGCAGACATTGTTCAACGATTCGCCGATCGAGATCTGGCAGGTGCCGCGCAACGTCTATCGCATGCTGATGGTGAGCCATGCGGAACTCGACCGGGAACTGGCGGGGGCAGGGCGGCTGGGCCGCTATCTGCTGGATCAGCTGGAGCGGGCGATCAGGCGGATCGATGCGCCGCTGGGCGAAACCTATATATTGGGGGACAGTCCGCTGGTCACGCTGACCGCGCTGCAATCCTCCTTCGATCCCGATGCGGCGTCGAGCGATTATCTGATCCGGCCGACCCCGCGGATCAGCGACCAGGCGAGCTATGTCGCCCATCCGGCCGGACGGCCGATGCGCGTCTTCACCCGGATCGATAGCCGGCTGACCTTTGCGGACATGTTTGCCAAGATCCGGGCAGGCAGCGCCTGACCCGTGGGTGCGACTCCTCCGCCGAAGCGGCGAAGATCATGCATTTTTGGCGATGTTCGGAGAAATTTGGTCGGGACGAGAGGATTCGAACCTCCGACCCCCACACCCCCAGTGTGATGCGCTACCAGGCTGCGCTACGTCCCGACCGGAGGGGGCCCAATAGAGGGATGAAATGGAAGTTGCAAGGGGGACGATGCAGGCTTTTTGCGCAGCATGGTGCCGGGCGTGCAGATGGCCGGCTTTCCCGTCGGTTGCCGGATGCTTTCAAAGCCCCGCATTCCGGGCGCGAAAGGCCAAGCATGTTGCCTTGCCCCGGCCATCTGTGTTAGCCGCCCGCGCTTGATCCCATGCCCGCATCCTGCGGGTTGGGGAGACCGAAAAACAAGGCGAAAGTCCCACCATGTTCATTACTCCAGCCTTTGCCCAGACCGCGGGCGGGCAAGCCTCCGGCGCCGGCGTCCTGGTGCAGATGGCACCGCTGGTCCTCATCTTCGTCGTCTTCTATTTCCTGCTGATCCGTCCGCAGCAGAAGAAGATGAAGGAGCATAAGGGCAAGATCGAGGCCGTGAAGAAGGGCGACCAGGTCGTGACCGGCGGTGGCCTGGTCGGTAAGGTCGCGCGCGTCGACGACATCTATGTCGATATCGAACTGGCCCCGGGCATGAAGGTCAAGGCGGTCAAGTCGACCCTGGCCGACGTGATCGACCCGACCACCGCCAAGCCCGCGAACGACTGATCCAACCATGCTGAACTTCTCGCGCTGGGCCATCGCCGGCATCCTGTTGCCGCTGATCATCGGCATCTTCTGCGCCGTCCCGAGCTTCCTGCCCGATTCGACGGTGGCGAAGCTGCCCCCCTTCATGCAGACGCGGGTCAATCTGGGCCTCGACCTTGCCGGCGGCAGCCATCTGCTGCTGGAAGCGTCGACCCAGGATGTGGCCAAGCAGCGGCTCGCCAATATGGAGGAGCAGGTCCGCACGGAGCTGCGCCGGGGCGAGACGAAGATCGCGATCGGCGATATTTCCAGCCGTGACGGGAAGCTCAGCTTCATGGTCCGCAACCCCAGCGAAGTGGATGCCGCCGTCGAGCGCATCCGCCCGCTGACCCAGGGTGCGGGCCTGACCGGCCAGCGCGACTTCAATGTCGAGGTGGTCAACAGCTCCACCATCGTCATCACGCCGACCCAGGCGGGAATCGACAATGCGGTCAAGAGCGCGATGCAGGTCGCGACCGAAGTCATCCGCAAGCGCATCGACGAAATGGGCACGCGCGAGCCGACCATCCAGCAGCAGGGCGCCAACCGCATCGTCGTGCAGGTGCCGGGCCTGCAGGATCCCAAGGCGCTGAAGGCGCTGCTGGGCCAGACCGCGAAGCTGGAATTCAAGCTGGTCGACATGAGCGCCAATCCGAGCGAGGTGGCCCAGGGCCGCGCGCCGGTGGGCAGCGAAGTCCTGCCCTATCCGACCAATCCGGCCGGGCCGCCGATGATCGCGGTCCACCGCCAGGTGATGGTGTCGGGCGAGGAACTGACCGACGCGCAGCAGACCTATGACCAGCAGACCAACGAACCCAATGTCACCATCCGCTTCAACGGATCGGGCGGCAACAAGTTCGCCAAGGTGACGTCGCAGAATGTCAACCGCCCCTTCGCCATCATCCTGGATGGCAAGGTGCTGTCGGCGCCGAACATCAACGAGCCGATCCTGGGCGGGTCGGCGACGATTTCGGGCAGCTTCACCGTCGAGGGCGCCAACCAGCTGGCGATCGCGCTGCGGTCGGGCAAGCTGCCGGTCAACTTCGTCGTGGTCGAGGAACGCACCGTCGGTCCGGGCCTGGGCGCCGATTCGATCCGCGCCGGCCTGGTCGCGTCGATCGTCGCGGTCGTCGCCGTCGCCGCCTTCATGTTCGTGAGCTATGGCCGGTTCGGCATGTATGCGAACCTGGCCGTGGCCATCAACGTGCTGGTGATCCTGGGCGTGATGGGCATATTGGGCGCGACGCTGACCTTGCCGGGCATTGCCGGCTTCGTGCTGACCATCGGCACCGCGGTCGACGCGAACGTGCTGATCTATGAGCGTATCCGCGAAGAGCGGCGGCGCGGGCGTGGGGTCGTGCAGGCGATCGAGTTCGGCTACAAGGAAGCCAGCCGCACCATCTTCGAAGCGAACGTGACCCATGCGATCGCCGGTGGCATCATGCTCGCGCTGGGCTCCGGCCCGGTCAAGGGCTTCGCCATCGTGCTGCTGATCGGTATCGCGACCAGCGTGTTCACCGCCGTGACCTTCACGCGCGTTCTCGTCTCGGGCTGGGTGCGTCGCACTCGTCCCACGGACATCCACATTTAAGAGGGGCGGGAGGAACAACCCATGAAACTTCTCAAGCTCGTCCCCGACAACACCAATATCGGCTTCGTCAAGCTGCGCCACTGGGCCTTTGGCCTGACGCTGCTGCTGACCGTGCTGGCGGTCGGCGCGACCTTCTACAAGGGCCTGAACCTGGGCGTCGACTTTGTCGGCGGCCTGATGATCGAGGCGAAGTTCCCGCAGGCGGTCGAGACCGACAAGGTCCGCGACACGATCGCGGGGCTGCGCGTGGGCGAAAGCTCGCTGCAGCAGTTCGGCGATCCCAAGACGGTGCAGATCCGCCTGCCGCTGCCCGAACAGGGCGGCGCCGGCGCGGCCAACGCCGTGGTCGAAAAGACCCGCAAGGCGATGGAGGCCCAGTTCCCCGGCGTCACCTTCTCGCGCTATGACACGGTGTCGGGCAAGGTGTCGGGCGAACTGATCCAGAATGGCGTGCTGGCGGTCGTGCTGGCGATCATCGGCATCGCGATCTTCTCCTGGTTCCGCTATGAATGGCAGTTCGGCGTGTCGACCTTCGTCGCGATCGTCCACGACGTGCTGATGACGCTGGGCTTCTTCGCGGTCACCCAGCTGGAGTTCGACCTCAACATCATCGCCGCCGTGCTGACCATCGTGGGCTATTCGATCAACGACAAGATGGTGATCGACGACCGTATCCGCGAGAATATGCGCAAGTACCGCAAGATGGACATGAAGTCGCTGATCGACCTGTCGGTCAACGAGACGCTGCCGCGCACGGTCATGACCTCGGTCACCATCCTGCTGGCGTTGGGCGCGCTGCTGCTGCTGGGCGGCCATGTGCTGCGCGGCTTCACCGCGGCCATGATGCTGGGCATCATCGTCGGCACCTATTCGTCGGTCTATGTCTCCTCCTCGCTGCTGATCACGCTGGGCCTGAGCCCGCAGACGTCCGAGAAGAAGGCCAAGAAGGGCGGCATCGCCGCCCAGGCCGAGCGCATGGGCCCGCGTGACGGAGCCCAGCCCTGAGCGACCGTCACACCGGAATCGAACTGCGCCGCGACGATAGCGGCCAGGGTCCGATCGTCACCGGCTTTCAGGGCCGGGGCTTCCGGGTGAAGGACGATGTCTTCCCGGATGGGCTGTTGCTCAGCCCCGTCCGGGCGCTGGCCTGGATGCAGGCGCCGGCGGTGTCGGCGATAAGCGTCGCGGCGCTGGGCGACCTGTTCGACCATCTGGAGCTGAAGCCCGAATTCCTGCTGCTGGGCACGGGCAGCGGGTTGCAACAGCCGCCCCGCGCCTTCGTGCGGGAACTGGAAGCGCGCGGTATCGGCGTCGAGGCGATGGACAGCCGCGCCGCCGCCCGTGCCTGGGGCGTGCTGCGCGCCGAGGAACGCTGGATCGTGGGCGCGCTGCTGCCGCTCTGATCAGCCGGGCTGGAGCCGGGGATAACGGGTCAGCCACCGTTTGGCGCGGACCCGTTCATCGAAGATCGTCCGCCTTGCGCCGAGAAAGGCCGGGCCGGGCACCAGCCGCAAGCCGAACAGATCATCGAGGCCGAAGGGGGCGTTGATCTCCAGCCGCTCGCCGGCTGTCAGACGGACGCCGATGGCGGTCGCCGTCTCGGTCCAGTGGCGCATCGCATCGGCGGCATCGGCATAGGGTGCGTCCCGATTGCGCAGGTGCATCCGTGCCTGATTCTTGACAGACCAGTCGACGTCCGGGCGCAGCGCGGCCAGTTGCCGCTCGATCTGCCGGTCGAGCGCAGGGTCGGTCCGGATGGGATCGAACCAGATGATGTCGATATCGCCGACGGGGATCGACGGGGCGTGGCCGTGGAGATGGTCCCAGACCGCATCGCGCACGAAGCCGGCGGCGACCCAGCCATCGGGCAGGTCGAGCGTGCGGAGCAGATGCAGGATCGCCATGCGCCAGAGATCGGCGTTCAGCAGATCGTGCAACCGGGCTTCCATCGCTGTCACGACTTCATCGACCAGGCGGTCAGTTCCTCCAGGTCGAGGTCACGTTCCAGTTCCTGCAGCACATGTTCGTCAATGTCGCCGGCGCGGTGCAGGCGCAGCAGTTCGGCGCGGCCAGCGGCAATCGCCTCCAGCACCAGGTCGAAATGGGCGTGGAGCCGGTCGGCGAACTGTTCTTCCTGCCCGGCATAATTTTTCGAAATGACGGCGCGGCGCTGATAGCGTTCGAGCAGTTGCGGGTGGATGAGTTCGCCTGCAGCATCATAGGCGAGCTGTTCGACGCGCACGGCCTGGACCCTGGCGATGGCGGCTTCGGCATCGCTCATGCTGAGGCGGGGGCGATCATGAATCGGATCGGAGAGGCCCGCCCAGCGGATCAGCAGGCCAAGCGTCGTGCCCTGGATCAGGACGGTGCCGAGGATCACGCCAAAGGCGGCGACCAGCAGGAAGTCGCGCCCCGGAAAGCCTTCCGGCACGGAGAGCGCGACCGCCAGCGTCACCACGCCGCGCATCCCCGCCCAGCCGAGCACGGTGGCGCCGCGCGGGCCGACCGGGCTGTAACGGCGCAGGCCCATTGCGCGCAGCAGCAGGATGATGGCGTCCGAGCCGAACACCCAGACGAAGCGGGCGGCGGTGAGGGCGAGCAGGATGAGCAGCACGGGCACCGCCATATTGTCGAGCACGACGGCAAAGCCGCCGACCCGGTCGACCACCCCGCGCAGCGACGAGCCGATCAGCATGAACACGGTCGCTTCCATGAGGAAGATCATCACCGCCCAGAAGGCGGTGCCGCGCATCCGTACCGATGCGGACCAGACGATATGCTGATACCAGCCGCAGATGAGGCCGGCGGCCACGGTGGCGATGACGCCGGAGACATGGAAGGCTTCGCCCAGCAGATAGGCCGACCAGGGCACCAGCATGGAGGAGGCGATCATCAGATAATCGTCGCCCAGCCGCCGGACCAGCAGCACCCAGATGGCGCCGATCGCGCCGCCGACGATCAGGCCGCCGACGGCGAGCAGGATGAAGCTTTCGAGGCCGGCGACCGCGCTGAAGCTGCCGGTTGCGACGGCGGCGATGGCGAAGCGGAAGAGGACCAGGCCGCTGGCGTCGTTGAACAGGCTTTCGCCCTCCAGCAGCACCGACAGGCGGCGGGGGAGATGGACGCGTTGCAGCACGGCGCGGGCGGCAATGGCGTCGGGCGGCGAGACGATGGCGCCCAGCGCGGCGCAGGCGGCCCAGGGCAGGGACGGCATCAGGGCATGGGCGACCGCGGCGACCACGAGCGTGGTGAAGATCACCGCGCCGATCGCCAGTGACATGATGCCGATCAGGTGGCGGCGCAGATGGCCCAGCGCAATGAACCAGGCGCCGTCCATCAACAGCGGTGGCAGGAAGATGACCAGGACCAGTTCGGGGTCAAGCGAGATGACCGGCAGGCCGGGTACGAAGGCGAGCAAGGTGCCGCCGGTCAGCAAGGCGACCGCTGGCGGCAGGCCCAGCCGATGCGCGGCATAATGAAGCGCGATGATTGCCAGCAGCATGGCCACCAGCAGTTCGAACAATTCCACCGGATGCATCGGCCTGGCCCCTGTCTGTCGATCACCCTACCCTAATAGGGTCGCCGATCCTGTCCAGCGGTCCGCCCGATCATCGCACCGGACAGGCGGCGAGGGCGGTGGCGATGGCATCATAAAAGGGTTTGGGCCGCAGGGCATCGTCGAAGGGGTTGCCGCGCATGGGCAGGCCGTCGGGCCGGCGGCTCCGGGTCGGATAGCTGTCGCGATTGAGATTGGAATAGCGATCGCTGAGGCCCCAGCAGATGATCTGGGAGACATTGCGATGGCTGAGCGTGATGTCGAGATAGCCCTTCACGAAGGCGGCGATTTCGGCATCGCGTCTGGCCGGCTCCTGGTCGCTCAGATGGCGGTCGGCGCAATCCAGTTCGGTGATCAGCACCGTCATGCCCATGGCGTCCAGTTCGGCAAGGAAGCGATTCCAGGCCCGTTCGTCGCGGCCGCGGCCGAGCGTGTTGCCCAGATGGCTCTGGTTGCCGATGGCATCGACCGGCACGCCGCGCTTGAGCGCCTGTTCCAGCACGCGCAGCACGGCGTCGCGATGATCGGGATTCTGCTCCCAGCTCATATTGCCATTATAGACGCGCTGCGCATGGGGGGGCATATTGCGCCATCAGTTGAAAGGCGAGGTCGAAGAAGCCCATGCCGAGGATGCGGGTGTAGATCGAGTTCTTCAATTGTCCGCTCTGGACGACGAACGCCTCGTTCACGCAGTCCCATGATTCGATCTGGGGGAAGGTGGTGGCAAGATAGCGGGCATGGTCGTTCATCAGGGCGATGAGCGGGGCGCCACCCTTCTGTGCCAGCGCTGCCTCATTGGCGATCAGCCAGCCGGGCACCCGATCATCCTGGTTCCAGACGAATGTATGGCCCCGCGGCGACATGCGGTGGCGGCTGGCGAAGCGCAGGACGCGCAGCGCCTTTGCCGGGTTGCGCTGACCCTCCTTGGCTTCGAGATATTTCCATTTGAAATTATTCTCGGCGGTCAGCACGGAACATTCCCGGACGATCAACTGGGCAAAGGCCGGATCGTCCAGATGGGTGGGCGATACGGCGGTGCCAAAGCGCAGGCCCCGGCTGCGGGCGATGGCGTCGAGTCCGGAAGGCGGCGCGACGGCCAGGCCGGGCGCGCAGGACAGGGCCGGGATGGCGCCCGCCGTCAGCGACAGCATGTGCCGGCGGGACAGGGGCGGGCCATGGTCTTTCATGCTGCATTTGTCCGAGCGGAGAGGCCCGGAGGCAATCCGTAATTGGCCCGAGGGGGCTGCCCGCAAAAAAAAAAGGGCCGCCCCATGCGGGACGGCCCAATGCTTCTGTTGCCGGGGAGCTGCTGTCAGAAGTGGAATTTGAGCGCGGCGCGATAGCTCTGATAGCTGAGGTTGCCGCGCCAGGCGGTGGTGTCGGCCGACAGGCTGATGTCGACATTGCCCGTGCTGAGGGTCAGGCCGCCGCCCACTTCGCCCCAATTCTTGTCCGACCCACCCAGCGCGAAGGGCGCGAGCGATCCGGTGCCGCCGACGAAATTGGCCAGGAAATAGGCCGGCTGGTCGCGGAACTCATGGACATAATTGGCGGTCAGATAGGGCTTGAACCCGCCGACATCGATCTTCGCCGTGGCCCCCAGGCGCCCCTGCGCGCTCTGGATCGCATGGCGATGGATCACCAGCGCGGTGTCGCCGCCATATTCAGCGAGGTTGCCGCCGCTGATATAGGCGCCGCGCAGCGAGGCGCGCGGCGTGATGGTGAAGGCGTCGCCACCCAGCGGCGCGCCGATGCCGATCTCACCCGACAGGGCCAGTTGCTGGTCGCTGCCGCGCAGTGTGTAGGGGGTGGTGCCCACCGCAAAGGCGCGCTTGGTCTTGCTGGTGAGGGTGCCGGCGCTGCCGACGCCATCCAGAACCACGCCGCCCAGATCCCAATTGCCATAGACGGTGGCCTGGTAAAGGCGGGCACGGGCGGTGTCGCCGATGCCGGTATTGCCCTTCAGTTCGCTGAAGGAGGCGGCCAGGCCGATCACGGCATCGTCGCCGATCATCTTTTCGATGCCGGCCGCACCATACCAGCCGTCGAACTTGTCGCGGCCGGTGGTGATGGCGCCCCGCATCGGATCGCTCTTGCCGTCGATATAGCCGCCGGCGATGAAGGCGCTGACGTCATCGGGCAAGGCATTTTCCTGGGTGACGGTTTCGTTGCCGCCGCCCTGATCCATGCCCAGGTTGAGATTGTTCATGCTGAGCGCGGCGAGCTGGAGCGGCTGACCGGTCATGGTCAGCGTGCCGCCCATGCTGCCGCCGCTGACGCGTGCCAGGCGGTCGCGATAGAAGCGGGCCATATTGTCGTTCAGCACCTCGGACATGGAGGTGCGGAGCGCTTCGGTGCGCGGCGCCATGGCTTCGAGCGACGCCTGGATCGCGGCGATGCTCAGCAGGTCGGCCTCACCATAAAGGGTGGCATAATTGCCGTAGAGGGCACGGTTCTGATCGAGCAGGCGCGCAAAGCTGGTCTGCACCTGCGAGCCGCCATTGACGACGCCGGCATAGGTGCCGGCATCGATCGTGACGCTGACACTGTTGGCGCCATAGGTCAGCACGGGCTTCAGGATGGCGCTGATGTTGGTCGGTGTGTCGAACGTGCCTTCGACGCCGCCTTCTGCGGTCAGGAAAGTGTAGCGGCTGCCATAGCGCAGCTTGGCGCCGGTCGCCGCGCCGAAGACGACCTTGCCATCGACCGCCGCGACGCCTTCGACATCATCGGTGGCCTTGACCGCGAGCAGGTCGGAACCGCTGCTGCCAAGGTCGACATGCAGTGTGCTGCCCGAGGAGAGGATGGCATTACCCTCGACCGTGAGCGTGCCGACCGTGCCGATGCCGCCAGGCGCGACCACGCCCATGATGTTGGTGAAATAGGGGGTGCGCAGCGTGCCCTTGCCCGAGAGCAGGCCCGAGAGCAGCAGATAGTCGCCCGGTGTTTCGACCGCGCCATCGACATTCACCACGCCGGCGAGATGGTTGATGTCCATCAGGCTGGTGAGCGATCCGGCGCTGGTCACGTCGAGCGTCGAGCCGGTGCCCGAGACGGTGAAGCGATCGACGGTGGCGTCGATGTCGAGCGTGGTCTTGCCGGCGGCGCTGAGCGTGACGTCATAATAGCGACCGACGACGCCCTGCGCGGCGACCGGGTCGATATTGTTCGGCACGAAATTGGTGGCGCCGGGCAGACCGTTGGCCAGGGTCGCGGCGGGCAGGACGGCATCGCCCTCCGCCTGGGCCTCCACGATGGCCTCGTCCGCCAGGCTGGCGGCACCATCGGACGGGCTGCGCTCGGCGATCTCGACCTTGCCCTTGTTGTCGGCGACGGTCTTGCTGCCGCTGGTGGTGGTCGCGTCGGTCGCCTCGACCGGCTCGCCATTGATCAGCAGCGTGTCGGTGCCGACGTCGTAACAGGCGTCGTCCGATCCATCATTGGGCTGGTAGCAGACCTGGCCGAACTTCTGCGCATCATCCTCGCCAAAGGCGCCGGCGCCGGGCGTGGTCGGCACGCCGTTCACCAGCGATCCGTTGCTGTCGATGATCATGTAATTGGGATCGAGCGCTGTCACCCAGTGGCTGGCGTCGCTCCATTTGCCGTCGCCAGCCTTGGCCGTGGCATAGCGATAGGGATTATTCTGCGCGATCCAGTCCCAGAAGAGATAGAGCGGTTGATAGAAGGCGGAGCCGCCATAAGAGCTTTGCGGCTGTTCCAGGAAGTAGCGGCTGCCGCCCGACAGGACGCCCAGCACCACCTTCTGGTCGAAGGTCTGGTCGAGGATCAGCGGGCCGCCGGAATCGCCGCCGGCGGTATTGCCTTCATTGGGAAGCGCATCGTCCTTGAAGACATTGAAGTCGAATTCGTTGGTCCGGGTCGGATCGTCGAAGTCGGTCTGGTAGAGATTCTGGGTGTAGCCACCACCTTCGCCGAACAGGAAGATGTCGATATCGTCGAGCGAGCCGAGCATGCCGAGGAAATTCTCGGCCACCTTGCGGCGATAATCGATGCCATAGCTGTTGCCGGTGGTGCCGCTGCCGCTGCGGCCATAGCCGGTGATCGTTACATGATAGCCGGTGCCGGTCGTGTCGCTGATGCTTTCCGGCGCGGGCAGGGCGGAAAAGAGCATCGCCCAGGTCGGCACGTCGCTGGCCGGCGTGTCGAGCGTGGCCATCGCCGTGTCGCCATAGAGGAAGCTGAGCGCCGGCGGATCGAGCGAGTCCGGATTATAGGCGATATTGTTGACGTTGTAGACGCTGAGCGCGGTGTTGGTGCGATAGCCGTTGTTGATCCAGTTGACGAGGCCGGGGCGGGCGTTGCTCTGGAAGGCGAAGGCGACCGGAATGCCGTCATTCACCGTGCTGTAGGTGCTGGGGTCATAGTCATTGACGCAGTGGGCGGCGAAAATGACGGTGCGCGGATTGATCAGCGTGCCGGTGCAGACATAGCCGTCGGCGCGATACATGATGCCGACGCCGTTCACATCGGTGCCATCGACGATGTCGGCCGGCGTATTATTGTCGTTCGGCACGACGGCATGAGCCGCCGGTGCGATGCTCAGAGCGGACAGAGCGGCCGATGCCAAAAGGGCAGAACGACCGGCGCGTGCCAACAGGCCCGCGCCATTCTTACGAATGCGCATGATGTTAACTCCCCAAAGACCGTTGGCGAGGCTATGCAGCTATCAGGCGCAAGACAATTGCCCAAAAATGAAAGTTTCTGTCATGTATCCAAAAAGACACAATGTTATCTTTGCGTTATGAATATCCAGTGTTGATTGACTGATCCGGCGGTCATGCCGTTTTCTATGTTAACGGTATCGATTATGTAATTTATGCAAATGTAATGGGTTGAAGAAATGCCGGGGATTTTCGGCTTGTTTCCCGCCCACTTGCGGAAGCGGGCGGTTCCGCTTAAGCATGAAGGCAAGTTCCGATCGGATTTGCGCGGTCGGCGATTGATGAAGTGAGATACGGCCTTGGTGCAGCATAGCCGCCCATCGCCGCAGAGTTCCGGCCCGGTTGGCCGCGTTTCGGGCAAGTCCGCCCGTTCCGGTTCGGGTAATGGGAGCAAGGCTGCGGCCATTATGCCCCCGTCGAAGCAACGGGGCCTTTATCCCTACACGGCGCGTGACCGCCGATCCTATGCGGCAATCGATCTGGGTACCAATAATTGTCGTCTGCTGATCGCCAAGCCGTCAGCGGACGGGTTCATCGTGGTCGATGCCTTTTCCCGGATCGTGCGTCTGGGCGAGGGGCTGGCGGCTACCGGTCGGATCAGCGATGCGGCGATCGACCGGGCCATCGCCGCGCTGTCGGTCTGTGCCGACAAGCTGCGCCGCCGCCATGTGACGCTGGCGCGGTCGGTTGCGACCGAGGCCTGTCGGCGGGCGAGCAATGGCGCCGAATTCATCCAGCGCGTCTATCGCGAGACCGGGATCGCGCTCGACATCATCAGCGCACAGGAAGAGGCGCGGCTGGCGGTGCTGGGGTGCCATGCGCTGCTGGAAGAGGGCAATGGCCCGGCGCTGATCTTCGACATTGGCGGTGGATCGACCGAATTGGTGCTGGTCGATTCCCATTGCGACGGCGCGCCGCGCATCGTCGATTGGGTGAGCGCGCCCTGGGGCGTGGTGTCGCTGACCGAGAGCGAATTGTTCGACCATGCCAATCCGGCCGAGCGGCTGGCCGCCTATGGCCGGATGCGCGCGCGCGTGGCCGAGGCGTTCGCGCCGCTTGCCCGGCGCCTGCCGCAGGGCGAAGCCGGCATCAGGCTGCTGGGCACGTCGGGCACGGTGACGACTTTGGCCAGCCTGCACCTTGACCTGCCGCGCTATGACAGGCAGGCGATCGACGGGCTGATCGTGCCGAGCAGTTCGATGCGCGCGATTTCCGAACGGCTGTCGACCATGGCGCTGGCGGATCGGCAACGATTGCCCTGCATCGGCACGGAGCGCGCCGACCTGGTGGTCGCGGGCTGTGCCATTTTGGAATCGATCCTCGACATCTGGCCGGCCGAGCGACTGGGCGTCGCCGACCGCGGCATTCGCGAGGGCATATTGCGCGGCCTGATGGACCGCCATGGAGCAACGACGTGAGGGGTTCTGGCGCAGGCAAGGTGCGGGTGAAATCCGCCAAGGGGCGCACCGCGCAGTCGGTGCGCTGGCTCGAGCGGCACCTCAACGACCCCTATGTCCACAAGGCCAAGCAGGAAGGCTGGCGCAGCCGCGCCGCCTTCAAGCTGATCGAGCTGGACGAGAAATTCCATTTCGTGAAGGGATCGCGCGCGGTCGTCGACCTGGGCGTGGCACCGGGCGGCTGGGCACAGGTGATCCGCAAGATGGCGCCCAAGGCGGCGGTGGTCGGCATCGACCTGCTGCCGGTCGATCCGATTCCGGGTGTCACCCTGTTCGAAATGGACTTCATGGACGACAAGGCGCCGGACCTGCTGCGCGAGGCGCTGGGGCAGGAGCCGGACCTGGTGATTTCCGACATGGCGGCCAATACGGTGGGCCATGCCCAGACCGACCATCTGCGCACCATGGGGCTGGTCGAGGCGGCGGCGGATTTCGCCGTGCAGAATCTGCGCAAGGGCGGCACCTTCGTCGCCAAGGTCTTTGCCGGTGGCACCGATGCGGAGCTGCTGGCGGTGCTCAAGAAGCATTTCACCACGATCAAGCATGCCAAGCCGCCCGCGAGCCGCAAGGGCAGCGTCGAATGGTATGTCGTGGCGCAGGGATTCAAGGGACGGCCGGACGCGCAGGAATAACAGGGACAAGCGATCGGCCGCCTTCACGGGGGAAGAAGGGGGCGGGCCTTTGGTAGCGACGGTTTCGACGGTGGCCTATCTGGGCCTGGAAGCGCGCACGGTCGAGGTGCAGTGCCAGCTTGTTCCGGGATTGCCCGCCTTCATCGTCGTCGGCCTGCCCGACAAGGCGGTGGCCGAAAGTCGGGAGCGGGTGCGCAATGCGATCGCCGCGATCGGCCTGTCGCTGCCGCCCAAGCGGATCACCGTCAATCTCTCGCCCGCCGACCTGCCCAAGGAAGGATCGCATTTCGACCTGCCGATAGCGATCGCGCTGCTCGGCGCAATGGGGGTGATCGATGCCGAGACGCTGGCGGGCTATATCGTCGTCGGCGAACTGGGGCTGGACGGCCGTACCGCGCCGTCGCCCGGCGTGTTGCTAGCGGCGCTGCATGCCGGCGAACAGGATCTGGGTCTGGTCTGTCCGGCCGCACAGGGGAGCGAGGCCGCCTGGGCGGGGCAGGTGGAGGTCGTGGCGACACCCGATCTCCTCAGCCTGCTCAACCATTTCAAGGGCACGGCCGCACTGTCGCCGCCCCAGCCCGGCGCGGTCGAGCCGCCGATGCGGGCCGCTGACCTGCGCCAGGTGAAGGGGCAGGAAAGCGCCAAGCGGGCGCTGGAGATCGCGGCGGCAGGCGGCCATAATTTGTTGATGGTCGGGCCGCCTGGGGCGGGCAAGTCGCTGATGGCGAGCTGCCTGCCTGGCATATTGCCCGAACTGACGCCGACCGAGGCGCTGGAAACATCGATGGTCGCCAGTGTCGCCGGCACGCTGGAGGGCGGACGGATCAGCCGCGCCCGGCCGTTCCGCAATCCGCATCATAGCGCGTCGATGGCGGCTCTGGTCGGCGGCGGCCTGAAGGCGCGACCGGGCGAGGTCAGCATGGCGCATCTGGGTTCTCCGCGAAGATCAGATGCAGTCTCAAACTTTCTGTCACATTTACACCGCGTAGAACTTACCTGTATGATAGCCGAGAAGCAGGACCTTCTGCGGAAGGCAGGATCTGCGCGGAGCTTTCCCGTCCGCGCAGCGCTGATCCTGCCCGAGCCTGACACTCAATAGGAGGCATGGACCCGGCGCTCAGCGCCGGGCTCCCTCACCTGGGAAATTAGCCCGACGTCTCAGGTCCGCCTTGAGTTGGCCGGATCGGGACGATGTTTCCGCCCAACTTGTTGACCTGCTCCGTTAGCGCTTCGATTGTCTCGTGTGCCCGGCGTAGTGCAAGTGTCGCCCCGAACAACTGATTGACGAGTGTTTCGATCACCTGATCTGCGTTGTACCCGACATGCTCCCGCCTAGAGCGCCATGGCACCGCAGTCTTCATGTCCACCCAGGCCAACTGGATTTCCTCAGGCATCTTGTGGAATGCAGCGTAGTCAATCCGAGCGGTGTTCCAGAGTAGCTCATCAGTAAGGTCCAGTGAGGGGTCCTCGACCTTTCGAGCGCCAAGGGCTTTAATAGCTTCCGCAGCCGCAGCTTCCTTGGCCAGCCGCCACGTGATCATGGGTTCCTCACAGCGATACAGGGTGGCTCTTGACACCCCAGCTTCCAAAACAAGATTGGCATCGAGCAAATCACAATTCGGCGCGCGAAGCGGATCGCCGTCAAGGATGCGCTGCACAGCGGCGCGGACAGCTTCCGAGTTCGCACTTTTAACAGGCATGCTCTGCCCTGCTCAGTGATGAGCGGTACTTTGCTATCACCACGTCAAGTGCGGTCCGTTGGTTCTTGGATAGCTTAGGCCTTTTTCTGAGGCTTTGCGCATGCTCGAGGCTGGACTGAAACGCCGCCCGATGCTTACCCCAGAAGCAGCTGTTTGGGCACTTCTCCCAATCGCATTGGGCGAAGTAGGGCTTGTCTCGACCTTTCAAACCCGGTCGATGAAGGCAAAGTGCGGTCGCTCTATCGAAATAGCAGTCGTTCAAGAGCCCGGGGTAGATTTCACGCGTAGCGTTCTTGAGCATTCCAAGGAGACGCTTCTCGTCCACAACCTGGCCAGGGAGGTCGCCGAGCTTTGCGGCAACCGCTCTGAACTCGTCTGCGAGTTCCTTCCCTTTGGGGCCGCCCAAGGTTCCACCGTTTCTGACGTGAGCATACATCTCAACAATATCGCGCGTTTTGCCGATCTGACGTGCGACCTCAATCTCGTCGCGAAATCCCGCCTTCCAAGAGCCTGCATAGCCCTGGAAGGTAGTCTCTTGGACATGGCCAAACTGCCGTTTGCCTGCAACTACGCCAAACGGCTCAGTTGCGATGTACCAAGCAATCGTGCGCCGGAAATTGCGGCTAATCCAGTTCCATGGGCGGCCGTAGTCGTGCACCGGGATCAAATAGTTGCGGGCAATGTGCTCACGCTCTTTCTTGGTTTTCGCTCTAGCGATCGCATCACTTGCCAACAGAGTCGCGTGCTTCTCGAATGCTCGCAGCCACTGATTAATCTGGATCGTGATCGCCGCAACAGTTAGCGTCCGCGCTCGTGGTGTAATTTCCGGTGTAGATTGAGGTGATCGCATGGGGTTGGGCATGCCCAACCCCATGCGATTTCGAACTCGGTGGCCACCGGGCTCATCGGTAAGGTGGAGTTACCACACGTCACACGC
>NZ_JBSXOQ010000016.1:0-23055 GCF_056859495.1 Sphingobium sp. L-44
CGCGCTCCGATGGCAGCAGTCCCGCGATCACATCCCATTCCTCATCCGTCAGATCGCCCCGGCCCATCGTCGCTCCTCGCAAAGAGAAGCTCTGAATCAGAAATCAGGCCGATTGGGAATCCACTTTGTCAACGCGACCTAAAGGCGAAGATTAAAGGGGGTAAAATGGGGGATGATTTGAGCGCCGTGCGCGCCGTGCTTGTGCCGGCTTCCCCGGCAAATGCGGCTTTCGACTATTTCATAGCGCATGCGAGGGCTGCAGCTTTTCAACTGATCCCACGAACTAGTGAGGTGCGCGCGATCGAGTTGCAATGGCCGGATCGCAAGCGCAATCCTTTCTCGATTCAGACGCAGGCACGCCATCTCAATTTCTACCTGCGGCGCCCTATCCTTGAGGCGCATCACGATCTGTTTGACGCTGCAGCCACTCGGTTCGGGCCGATCAAGCCCAACAAGCTCGGCGAATATCGCACACATATTCGAAGCGTCGCGGACGTCGATGTCATGCTGGAGTTTCTGCGCCAGCGTGGGGCTTGGCCCAACAAGCCAGCCGATCGCCGCTTCGTCGCAAAGACATTCGACCCAGTCACCAAATCGCATTTTCTTCGTTCCGCACGCCATCTCGCAGCTGGCTTCGACGACCATCCATTTGGGCAGTCGACCGATTATGACCTTCTTTTCGAAGGGCACCGACTTCCGCCCAAGGCCGTTTTTGGTCTTGCCGCGAGCGAAGCCCTCGGCTTTCCGGTCCGTCCCGAGAATTTCAGCGCCGGCAACGGCATGGTATGCTTTCGCAGGCTACGTGCGAGCGGCTTCCAGATTGTAGCCAAAGCCGAAGCAAACGGCGCAATGGCCGGGCGTTCGGCGCGATATGTGGCGACCAACGAAAACTTGATCAACCATGCACTTGCACCGACGATGCGGTGGTTGATCGCCGCCGCGCTCGACGGAGCGACCATGACTTATGGCCAGGTCAAGCAGCGGTTGGAATCCGAGGTTGGGTTTTCCACCGTGTTTGCCACCCGGATCGGACTGGTCGCGGGTGAACTCATGAACCGGATCCAGGCGGCGACGCCAAACGCGCCGCTGATCAACACGCTGGTCGTCAATCAACAGGATCGTCTCCCCAGCAAGGGTGCGGGCTCCTACATGGCAAGGCGGTTTGGCAATCCTCAGCTGGCCGCAGAGGGATACAAGGAGCGGCATCCAGCCAAGTGGCGTGCCTATTTCGAGCGAGCCGCTGCGGAGGTCTACGCTTATTCTCCCGAAGCCTGGTCCGCTCTTTATGCCAAGGTGTTTGGCGAAGCGCTGCCTAACGCGAGGATCAGCGAGGAGCGCGCAAAGCGCCATGATGGGAATGAGGATGATTTCGGGGCGGGCGTCGGTAAATATGGAACGGGGGGCGAGGGTAAGTACCATAAGGCGCTGCGTCTCTGGGTAACGGCTAATCCGGGCAAGATCCGTCGCGCGTTCGCGAATGCCCGAACGGAGACTGAGTTCTGCCTCGATTCCGGGGACAGGATCGACTCGGTCTATCATCTCGACGACCGAACGGTGGTGCTTGAGGTGAAGTCGCGAATCTCGAATGAGATCGACCTGCGGCGTGGCGTCTATCAGTGCATTAAATATCGTGCGGTGAAGGCTGCTATGGACGTACGGCAAAAGGTGCCCGTCGAAGCCGTTCTTGTTACCGAAAGCGAGATTTCGGGGGAGATTGCCGGCTTGCTACGCCAGCACGGAATCCAGCATTGCCAAGTGCCACGAGAGCGAGAATAGAGCAGGTGACCTGCCAATAGTTGGCGGCGTTTCAGTCAAGCGAGAACGGCAGCAGGAAATCTATGCGCATACCCGTCGAGGCTCCAATCGAGGTCGTACTCGCGAAATCCGCGGAAATTGCGGCCCAAGCGATTCCCGCACGCCCGCTTGTTGTCGTGGCGGCAGATGCTGACAGGTGGAACGATTTTTCAAAGAATTTCCATACCGACCTCCACGTCATCTTGGAGAACGACCGAATCGACTTACGGGCGTTTCTTGTCTTTCCTGACCAGGCCCGGTCGCGTGGCAAGATTGACGAACTCCTGGCGGGTGAACCCGTTCGCCGGTTCGAGACAATCGAAGGAGTGTTTTGCTCGCTTCTTCAGAACGATCTGGCTTATCGCCGGGTCGTGGAGCAGCTCGGTCTGGCGCAGTCGGCGACCGCCTTGCGTAAGATGCACGACGTTGTCCTTGCCCGCGCGGAAGGGACACAGGACGCCTTCCTTGAGCTGACACACACGAAGGACTTTCACGAAGGAGCCTTGCGGCAGGAGAAAACATGGGCAGGGCTGCGCCGCGGCGCGCGCCACCTTCGCATGGAGCCGCTGCAGGACGTCCAAGATGCATCGCGTCCCTTTTCTTTGGATGTTGATCTGCCGGGACTTCCTGGGTCCTATGGATTTGAATTGACCTTTGGCGACAACCCACTGCGCGAAGGACGCCTGTTCGTGCTGGCTGGGAAGAATGGTACTGGCAAGACGAGACTTCTACGCGCATTGATTGACGGTGTTCGCAGCAACTCGCCATGGCCTGAGCTGCATGGTGAAGGTCCAGCCGCGCGCTTCGAGCCATGGCCACAATTCAGCAAGCTCGTTGTAATTTCGTCCGTCGCGACCGATCAGTATCCAAGAGCGATCCCACCGTGGGCAGGCGTCGATTATCGGTACTACTCGATGATCGGGCGCCGCGGCGATAGTGAGGACGATCTCACGATGGCGCTCATCGACTGTCTTCGTGAGGATTATGAGGAAGAGGTTTTTGACGAGGAAGGTCGGATGGCCCTCCTGCGCGAAATGATCGAGCCGCTCGGCATTCGCGAAGACCTATATGTACGCCTCCGTGATGGCGACAGCTATGCCGATCTCAAGGGGCGGCTGCTTGAGTTGGAAACAGGACACTATGCTCGATTGTTCCAATACGGTGGCGAGCAGCAGAAGCTGAGGCTATTTTCATGGATCGATCCCGGCGCGTCACCCGAGGTTATCGTCGGCGGCAAACAAAGGCAGCTGAGCAGCGGAGAGCTCGCTTTGCTGCGGTTCGCAGCGCAGGCGACCGCCGCGGTTGAACGAGGAACGCTTTTCCTATTTGATGAACCCGAAACCCATCTACACCCCAACTTCATCTCACGTTTCATGGCAATGTTGGGAAGATTGCTCGACGACACCCGTTCCGCAGCCATCATCGCCACTCATTCGGCGTATGTTGTTCGTGAGGTTCCAAGCCGCAGCGTCTGTGTTCTGACCATCGACGAGGATGGGGCGTTCGCCAATGAGCCACGGATGCAGACGTTCGGCGCGAACATTGATACGATTTCGCAGTTCGTGTTCGGTGATACGGCCCCCGACCACCTCTATTTAAAGACCCTTCGTGCGTGGATCGCCCGCCAGCCCCCAGGCCTGACCGTGGAGAAAATGATTGCTGAGCTTGCGGGCGAACTAAACACCGAAACTCTATCCTATCTCGCCCAACTCATCAGGGATCAACCAGCGGAATGATGCATCTCCCGCAACCGGACGGTGCCGGTGATGATCATTTCGAAGCGATCTGGCAAGATGAGCGTTGGCTTCCCTATCGTGAGGCCTGGGCGGGCGCCAATGCCGCATACCGCGATGCGGGCGGAAGCCCTTGGTTGGTCGGGCCAATGGGGCTTGGCGACGATATTGAGTCGGATCAGCGGCTTCTCTGGGAAGGGCGGCGAAAAAACGTGCGTGTGGACGCGATCCGGCACATCAGCGTTCCCTGCTGTCCAATGTGTGGTTCTCAAATCACCGGAGCCGTTGATCACTATCTCCCCAAGGATACATTCGCCGAGTTTGCTATCCTGTTCGAAAATCTTGTTCCAGCATGCGCCAATTGCAACAGCGCAGGAAAAGGCAAAATCTATCGCGGCGATGCAGATCCGGATCGGTTCATCCACCCGTATTATGATGATTGGGCCAGTGCGGCGATTTGGAAGGTCGAGATCGAGCCGCCCTATGAGGCTCCCACTTTCTCCGCCACACCGTTGGCCGGGCTGGCAGCGCCTATAGCGTCGATTGTGTCTTTCCACCTGAAGCATGTGCTCGGGAAGCAATGGCTGGGCTTCAACGAACGTACTTGGGGTGCGCTTCCCGATCGGCTGATCGGTCGAACGCCGGAGAACGCCCCGATCACTCCTGATGCGGTGCGGGCCAAACTCGAAACACGGCAATGGGATGCCAATCGCTTTGACGGCGTCAATAGTTGGACCTCGGCGCTGCTGCGCGGAGTTCTTGGTAGCGACGGCGCGGTAGCGCATATCGCATCTCGAACTGAAGGGGTCGCAGCGCTACTTCTAGAGTAGTGAACTGATCCGATTCATCCGGCGATATCGAACCAAGCCGGTTGCTCAGTAGCTAATTCTCACCCTCCAGTCGCGGGCCAGCCGAGTTTCCAATCTGGCCGCCCAAAACTCGCCGAAGCCAGCACAGCAGCTTTCGGTTTCCAACAGGATCGAACTGGCACTCAGTTTGTCCTGTTCAAATCGTTCGGCGCATACGGTCGAACCGAACATCCACATCGCATGATCAGGATTTCAAGTGCGACGCATGATTGAGCGCAGCTACCAGTTCACGGACCTGTTCTCTCAGCAAGGCCACGGAAGCCGGATCAATATCGAGGCCTTCAGACAGCCTCAAAGGTACATGCATTGCCTTTGCGCGCAGGTCGCACCCCACGTGCGTCAGCTCTATGAGTACACGGCGTTCGTCTTGTGGATCACGCGTCCGCACAATCAGGCCAGCGCTTTCCATACGCTTCAGCAATGGGGTCACTGTTCCGCTATCCAGATGCAGCATGTCGCCAAGCGAACCGACGGTCTGCGGCGTCTGCTTCCATAGAACGAGCATCACCAGATATTGCGGGTATGTAAGACCGAGTTCCGCCAGGATCGGTCGGTAAAGCCGATTGAGTAGGTTCGATGCTGCATAGAGCGGGAAACAGACCTGCCGGTCGAGGTCGAGGGCGTCATCTTCGTCCGGCAGTTCCATTCCTATTACCTCAGTTTACCGACACCGTGATGCCAACATCGATATTGCCCTTTACCGCATTGGAATAGGGGCAAACTTCGTGCGCCTTAGCCACAATCTCCTCGGCGGAGCCCTGCTCCAGTCCGGTGATCGTTACGTCCAGAGCAACCGTAAGCGCGAAGCCGCCTGCGCCATTTGGCTGCATTCCTACAGTTCCGACGACGACGATGTCTTCGTCTCTCACCTTGTCCGACGAATTACGAGTCACATGAATAACCGCGTTTTCAAAGCAGGCTGCATATCCCGCCGCAAATAGCTGTTCTGGATTGGTCGCGTCTCCTTTGCCACCCAGAGCTTTGGGCACGGCGAGCTTCAGATCGAGTAGGCCATCATCGCTCTTGATGGTCCCGGCCCGCCCGCCAACCGCGGTGACGCTGGTGCTGTACAATATGCTCATGCTGTCATCTCCATTTAGATTGCTAGCAAATATATTGTGCGCAATATAAATGTCAAATGTTGTCGAGTGGGTATGGTGGAAGCGCTGAAGCTACTACCGGGCAATCGGTATTTGGATGCCTCTGGACGACAGGTTGCTGACCTAGGCCGGGAGAAAAACGGATGCACGCCTGCCCTGCGGCCAGACCGCGGCCAGCCTGTAACGGGCGAACGCAATCGCCTCGCTGTCATGGATCAGCTTGAGGGTGATCCCACGCATGCGCATTACGTAGATCGTACAGCTGATAGAGTGCATATTTGCGATGACGGGCGGGAAAGCCTCTACTGGCGACAAAACCACCTGAGGCAGAACTGACCCCTTTCTGCTATTCCCGGTCTGTTTTTCGTTTACCAGAAGCGGACTGTCAGCGGGGCAAATAGAAATCCTCCTAGCCGTGAGCTCAGAAAGAAAACGTTGACGCCTGATGGCGCCTCACTGAGCGACATATTTTGCCGCCTCATTCTTTCCGCAAAGGGGGCTAGGCAGGCGTCACAAAGATTTACAAACGCCACCAACTCCTGTTGCGCGATCACGCGATAACCGCCTCAGACATTGAGGAGGCGGTTATGCAGTTCAGCAGCCATGACAGCGGTTGACGCATCCGCGATCTGACCGGTCGCCTCCCTTGTCGTGCAATGCTCTTGCGTGGGTCGTCGTTGCTTGCTCCTCCCCC
Source organism: Sphingobium sp. L-44 (assembly GCF_056859495.1). Taxonomy (NCBI): domain Bacteria; kingdom Pseudomonadati; phylum Pseudomonadota; class Alphaproteobacteria; order Sphingomonadales; family Sphingobiaceae; genus Sphingobium; species Sphingobium sp. L-44. The sequence continues at coordinate 6,191 of NZ_JBSXOQ010000016.1, forward strand.
TGGACGACCTGCGCCGACGCGATGCGGACCCCAGACCCTGTGTCCGCATCGCGTCGCCCTTTCCTGAAAGGCCCCATCATGCCCTATCGCCCTCTTGCGGCGGCGGCGATGCTGCTCGCCGGCGTTCCAGCCATGGCAGACGCCGCCCCGCCCCTGGCCCTTTATCCGCAGCATCTCGGCGCTGAAACCGCCCGCTATGATCATGGCCGCGCAACCATCTCGCTTCGATCGCCGACCGCTACCGTTGAAATTCGCCCGCTGCCGGTCGAGAAGGGCCAGGTCGCCTTCTCCCTGGCCGTCTTCAACCATGGTCCAGGTCCGGCCAATCTGGGTATCGAGAATATCAGCGCGACGGTGAACGGCATTCCCGTCCCGCTGCCCAGCCATGCGCAACTGGCGGAGGAGGCAGAGCGCAAGGCCCGCAATGCCAAGATCGGAACGGCGCTGTTCGCCGGCGTCCTGGCGGGTGTCGCGTCGACGGCGTCGAACGAAGGCACCTATTATCGCCATGTTCGCGGACCACGGGGAAGCTATACCCAGGCGATCCACTGGCATGATGATATGCCGGGCGTGATCGGTGCAACGGCGGCGGTCGCCGGTGGCGCCATGGTGATTAAAGGCATCGATCGGAAGCTGGATTATACGCTGGCGCAACTGGGCACACAGGTGTTGCAGACGACCACGATTGACCCCGACAGCAGCTTTGGCGGCATGGTGATCCTGCCGCTGGGGCATCGGGCCGCCGGCCCGGCCGACATCCGGGTCAGCATCCGCTTCGATGGCAGGCCCTATATGTTCGGTTTTTACCTGGCCCAAGCCGGCATGGCGCCGTCAGCCCAGCTTCCCGCAACCACGAGGACCGACGTGATCGCCTCCCAGTCCGCACCTGCCACGGACATGCCAACGGACCGAGGCGGCCGATGACGCGCCTGGTTTCAACGGGGCGATCGGCCGGCGGCCTACGCCCCCGGCTTGCACTGGGCGGGATGTTGTTCCTGCTCTCGGGATGCGCAAGCGTGGCCGTCCGCGATGTTCGCATGACCGCCGCGCATCAGCGCCCAGCGCCTGGCGCCTTGGCCGTTCATGTTGCGCTGGCGCAGGACATACAGGCCGATCCCCATGCCGCCAAAGCAGCCCTCAGGCTGCAGGCCTATCTGGTCGAGGCCTATCGCGATGCGGGGCTTTTCGCGTCTGTTGCCAGTAGCGGTGCGCCAACTGCCGGTGACGCGATGGTCCGGGTCAGGATCATTCGCGCCGATCGCGGCAGTCAGGCCGAACGCTTGCTGATCGGCTTCGGCGCAGGCCGGTCCGCGCTATTGACCAAGGCCTCATTCGAAGTAGCGGGACAGGCGGGCGCCGCCATGACCTTTTCCGCTTCCGCCAAGGACGGGCGCAAACCTGGCGTGATCCTGCCGGGTGGCGTGGCGCTGGCGACCGGTGAATTGTCGCGCCTCGCCATCGGCGGCGGCCTCGGCCTGCTGATGGAAAGCCGCAGCGGCCTGGACAGGGGCGCGAAGCGATCGGCTGCCGCCATCATCAAGCAGACCCGTCTCCTTTACCGCGCATCCGGCTGGATCTGGCCGCCCGACCAGAACGGAACACGACATAATGCTCCCCGGAAGGCAACATCATGAAAATGCATCCCCCGATCCAGTCGCCCGTGCCCGACGCACCCCTGATCGACAATATGTTCGCACCGGAACTCCTGGCCGGCGGCTTGTCCGGTCTATCCCTGATCAACGGCATCGTAACGATCACATTGGAAAATCCGAGGGCCGATCATGCCCGGCCTGATCCGGTCCTTGAACGGGTCGTCGTCGGCAGGGTCGGCATGCCGGTGCCCATCGCCCAGGCGCTACTCTGCGCGCTCTACCAGTTTCTGAGCCAACATCGCCTCAATCCCCTGATGGCGCAAAGCGAGCAGCACCGCCAATGAGCTATTTCCCCCTGTCCCGCCTCATCGGCCACCCGACCGTTCAGGCGGCGGCGCTGCATATGCCATCGAGCGGATATCGGTGCCCGATCAAATGGCGGTGTCCGAGTGTCACCGGCGCTGCCGACCGCAAGACATTGCGCAACAAGCAAGGCGCATGACGGCGCCATCATCCTTCAGCATCAAGCAGCAGATACTGATGATCGGCGCGCGCCAATGGCATCGTGCCCGGCACCTGCGCCTGCCGGTCCAGCCCTGTCTGCACCGGCAACTGGCGCGCTTCGGCTGCGAACAGCTTGCCCCCGCCTGCGACAGCCTGATGCGCCTTTCCGAACTGCTTCTGGGGCATCCCTTCCGTTCTGGTGAAGGCATCATCCTGTCGGAGGATGAGTGGCGGCTGCTCGACCTCGTCGAGGGGCGGGAACATGCACTCGTCCATGAATGTAGCGCGGCGCTCGCCAGGGCATTTGGCCATGCAGCCCGATCGTTCACCATCATGGTCGACATGGCGATCGACGCAGGCGCGGGGCGTAATATCGCCAGTCCAGCTCCATCGATCAGCCCGGCCAACGCCTGAATAGCGGCCGGCGCTCATTGCAGCATGGCGTTGACGCCGGCCAGCGCCTCGCCGTTCAGATCGCCCGTCGCGGCTGCCAATTGGAGCCGGGCCGTCAGATAATCATAGATTGCCTGCTGCCGGTCACGATCCGTGGAAAAGCTCTGATTCTGCGCATTGAGCACATCGTCCTGGGTCCGGATACCGACTTCGCGACCGGTATTGGCAGCCACCTGCTGCAGGCCAGCCGAGCGCTGCGCGGTATCCAGCGCCGCGACCCGACGCGCGCCAGTCGATACCCCATACCAGGCCTGCTGCGCCTGCAGCCGCGCATCGCGCCGGGCGCCATCCAGATCGCGCGCTGCCTTGCTGGCGTTGGCGCGGGCCTCCCGTTCCTTCGACGCGATCGCGCCGCCGGCATAAAGCGGGATAGTTATACGCAGCCCCGCCGATGCCGATTGGAGACGGTCAGGCACGATGCCATTGCCACTGTCGCCACCCAGGCGATATTGCCCCTGATAGCCTGCAACGCCTTCGACCACGGGGCGCCCGGCAAGACCGTAGCGGTCGATCTCGGCGCCCGCGGCCCTGGCCTGATGCACCGCCGCCTGGACCAGCGGTGATCGGCGTTCCGCCTGCTCGATATATTCCTCCAGCCCGGCAGGAGGCGGAGGCGCCTGGAACCCGTCAGCCGGCCGCTCCAGACCTTCCGCCGGCAGGCCGGTCAGCTCCGCGAAATCGGCGCGCGCATAGGCGAGGTCGGCTTCCGCGCCGATGCGCTGCGCTTCGCTTGCATCGCGCCGCGCTTCCGCCTCGCGGACGTCGGTTATGCGCGCCCGGCCGGCATCGAAACGCGCCTGTGCGCCGCGCCGTTGCTGTTCGGATGCAGCGACCTGGGCCTGATAGGAGGCAAGCCTGTCCTGCGCTGCCAGCAGCTTGAAATAAGCCTGACCAACGCGAAGGATCAACTGCTGCTGTTCGGCTGCAAATTGCACATCGGCGCCAGCCGCCTTTTCGCGCAGCTGAACCGCCTGAGCCTGTTTCGAGGCATCATAGAGGGGCTGGACGGCCTGCACCGCAATGCTGGCACGACCACCGGACCGGCTGCCGGTGAAGACCGGCTCCAGATCCTCCGGCAGGCGGGCGTTTGTTTCGGTGACATTATATTGATAGCCGCCCTGGAACTGGACGCTCGGACGCTTGAGTGCCCGCGCCTGCACGGCCGACTCGCCCCCTGCATCGCGTTGGGCCTGGGCCGCCAGATAATCAGGGTCGTGGGTGGCGGCGGCCTGCCATGCGTCGACAAGGTCGGTCGCATGGGCCGACGGCACGACCATGATCGCGGCCCCGAGGAAAAGAAGATGCTTCATGCGGAAATCTCCGGGTTGCCGGCACAGCGCTGCGGTCGATCGAAGACCAGTTCGTAAAGTGCAGGCAGGACGATGAGGGTCAGGATGGTGGCGACCATCAGGCCGCCCATGATCGCCCAGGCCATCGGCCCCCAGAAGGTTGACCGGGTTAGCGGGATCATGGCCAGGATGGCGGCCAGCGCCGTCAACATGATCGGTCGCAGCCGATGGACGGCCGCCTCGCGCACGGCTTGCCGCATCGGCAGACCATGCGCCGACAGCGTGTCGATCTGCGCGATCAGGATGACCGAGTTGCGCAGCACCATGCCGAACAGCGCTAGCGACCCCAGCATCGCGACGAAGCCAAAGGGAATGCGGAACAGCGCCATGATCAGGGCTACGCCGATCAGCGCCAGTGGCCCGGTCGCCAGCACGACCAGCATGCGCTTCACATTCTGCAACTGGAGCATCAGCAGGATGACGATCACGAAGATGGCGAATGGCACTGCCGCCAGTGTCGCCTTCTGGTTGATGCTGCTCTGCTCGTCCGATCCGCCCTTGACGATCGATGCGCCGGGCGGAAGCGCGCGGCGCATCGCGGCGATCTGCGGCTCTATCCGCTTTGCGAGGTCGCTCGCCTGCTCGCCCTCGACATCGGCGGCGATGGTGATCGTGGGCTGCCGATTGCGCTGGTAGAGGACAGCAGGCTCGCTGCCCGCGGACACATGGCCGAGCTGCGACAGCGGAACGGCACCATTGGGCGTCTGGATCGGCAGATTGGCGATCCGGCCAAGATCCGTGCGCTTGGCTTCATTCAGGCGAAGAACCACGTCCAGCGCCAGGTCGCGATCGCGGAAGCTGGTCGTCCCTGCACCGCCGATCGCCGTCTGCAACGATTGCTGGACCGCCTGTGTCGACAGGCCCAATGCCCGGACCTTGTCCTGGTCCAGATCGACGCGGATGGCCTTCAACGGTTCGCCCCGATCACTGTTCACGTCGCGCGCATGGCTGTCCGCCCGGATCAGGGCCTCCAGCTTGTCCGCCACGGGAATAATCTGCGCCAGTGCCGGTCCCGCCACGCGATATTGCAAAGGCTGACCGACGGATGGGCCATTTTCCAGACGGCTGACCCGCCCCCGCGCCTCTGGGAAATGGGTGGCGAACAGGCCCTGAATATGGCCGATCACCGCTTCGCGCGCCTCTTCATCCCGCGTCTGCAGGACCAGTTCGGCCAGCGTGATGTCCGGTGTCTGGACGTTGAGGGGGAGGTAGAAGCGCGGCGATCCACCCCCGACATAGGATGTGACGGACAATATCCGCTTGTCGGTCGCCAGCAGCCTCTCCATCCGCGCCGCCACGGCCTGGGTCTGGGCGAAGCTGGCATTTTGCGACAATTGCAGGTCGACCACCAGTTCGGGCCGGTCGGACGCGGGAAAGAACTGGCGCGGCACGCCGATCTGGAACAGCAGCATCGACGCGATGAACATGGTCAGCGCCAGACCCACCACCGTCTTGCGCCGTTCCAGGCATCGGTCGAGCAGTCGCCGGAACCAGCCGTAGAAACGGCCCTCATATTGCTCGTCGGGCTCACCCGCATCGTCGCGCGCATCGGCCCGCTGCGGCAGCAGATAATAGGCGATGAAGGGCGTGAAGATGACCGCGACGATCCATGAAAGGATCAGCGAGATGGCGATCACCTGGAACAGCGAGATCACATATTCGCTGGCCGTCGCCTTGGACATGGCGATCGGCAGGAAGCCCGCAACGGTAATCAGCGTGCCGACCAGCATTGGCACGGCTGTCACGCCATAGGCGCTGATCGCAGCTCTGGTGCGGGTCCATCCCGCCTCCAAATGGGTCACAACCGCCTCGACCACGATGATCGCATCGTCGACCAGCAGGCCCAACGCAATGATCAGCGCGCCGAGCGAGATGCGCTGCAGGTCGATGTTCAGATAGAGCATCGAGACAAAGGTCATTGCCAGCACCAGCGGGATGCACAGGGCGACGACAATGCCGGGACGCCAGCCCAGCGACAGGAAGTTGACGGCCAGCACGATGACGATCGCCTCGACCAGCGAGGTCGTGAATTCACCGACCGATTCGTCCACCACATGGGTCTGGTCGGACACCGTGTGAATCTCGACGCCGACCGGCATCTCGGACTGGAGAGTGGCGACGACATGCTTGAGATCGCCTCCCAGGCGGGCGACATCGCCGTCCGATCGCAGGCTGATGCCGACACCCACCGCATCCCGAGCGCCAAAACGCATCTTGAAGGTGGCGGGGTCGACCGGCCTGCGCTCGACCGTCGCGATCGCGTCGAGCCGGATGCGCTTGCCATTGGCGACGATCGGTGTTGCGCCGATCGCCTCGACCGATCCGAAGGCGCCCGTCACCTGCATCCGCACCCGTTCGGCGCCGGCCTCCACGATGCCGGATGCGGCAATGCCATTGGTCGTGTCGAGCGCGTCGGCTATCGCCTGCGCGGAAATGCCCGACATGGCGAGCCGGGCGCTGTCATAGGTCACATAAATGGCTTCATCCTGCGCACCGATGATCTGTGTCTTGGCGACATCGGGCAGCATCTGGATGCGGTCGCGCAGGGTCTCGGCATAGCGTTTGAGCACCGGATAGGAAAAACCGTCGCCGGTGATCGCATAGATATTGCCATAGGTGGTCCCGAACTCGTCGTTGAAGGACGGCCCGATCACAGCGTCGGGCAAATCGCCGCGATGGTCGGTCACGGTCTTGCGGACCGTGTACCAGATGCCGGGAACCGCGCTGCTCCTGGCGGTCGAGATCAGCGTCACGTTCAGCGTCGCCTGACCCGGCCTGGCCTTGCTCTTCACATAGTCGATCTCGGGGATATTTTCGGTCAGCACCGTCTCGATCGGCTTGATGACCTGCTCCGACATCTGTTCGGCGGTGGCACCGGGCCAGCCGACGCTGATCATCATCGTCTTGACGGTGAATTCGGGATCTTCCTTGCGGCCCAATGCCATGTAGGAAAACAGGCCCGCGACCGCCGCCAGCACCAGCATGAAGCCGACCATCTGCTGATGCGACAACGCCCAGCGCGACAGGTTCATGCCCTTCTGGTCCGCACTCATGATTGCGGCACCTGAACGACGCGCACCGTCTCGCCCGCGCGCAGCAGATGGATGCCGGCGGTGACGATCGTCTCGCCGGGCCTCAGCCCCGATAGGATGGTCAGCATGTCGCCCTGGGCGCTTGCGATCTGCACGGCGCGCGGTTGCACCGTCATCGTCCGCCGATCCAGAATCCAGACCTGTGCCTGCTCATTTGCCTGTAGCACGGCCGTCAGCGGCACCCGGACGGCGGCCTTTGCCGTTGGATCTTCAACCCGCAATTCGGCGGTCTCTCCCATCCGTAGCGCTTGGTTTGGAGCGGCAATGGCAAAGCGGGCCGCGAATGTGCGTGTCGTCGGATCGGCTGCGCCGGCGATGCTGCGCAATGTCGCCGGGTAACGCCGGTCGGGGCTGCTCCACAGGGTGACGCTGAAGCGCGACGCCCCCCTGATGCGCTCCAGACTGCCTTCGGGCAGTGCCACGGCGATTTCCGGGTGCGCGGGATCGGCGAGCGTGACCACCGCCTGCCCGGCGCCCACTACCTGACCGACCTCGGCCTGAATCTGCGTGATCACGCCCGAGCGCGGCGCCGACAGAAGCGTGCGCCCCAATTGGGCGGATGCCGTACCGCGCTGGGCGGCCGCAGCCCGCAACTGCGCCTGCGCCTGGACTGCTGCGGCCTTTTGCTGATCGAATTCCGCTGGCGAGATGAAGCCTTGCTGCAACAAGGTGCGCGATCGTGCCAAGTCGGCCTGCTGCACTGCCGCGGCGGTCCGGGCCGAACCGCTTTGCGCCACGGCGCTGTCCAGCGCGCGCGCATAATCGGCATTGTCCAGCCGCAGCAGCATCTGGCCTGCGCGGACATGGCTGCCCGGATCGACGCTGCGCTCTACGATGCGGCCCGCCACCTCGAAGCCGATCTGGCTTTCGAAGGCGGACCGGATTTCCCCGGCATAACTGGCCTCGCTTGCGTGACCGGCGCCGACGCGCTGGACCGTCACCGCGCGCCGTTCATCCCTGGCGGGGGGCTCCGTGTGGCAGGCGGCGAGCAACAGCACCGCGATCGGTGCGACATGGGCAAAACGTGCCATTCCATCCCCGTGGAGAAAGGCCGCAAAAGCAGGCCGGTTCGTGCAAGGGCTTGGAAATGGAGGCGATCTGCAACAGCTCGATGGGGGCTATGTAACATCATGTAACAGCCCGCCTGAACCATGGCGCATCGATGCTGAACGGGATGCGCCATGGTTCAGCATGTTCAGCGCGGTCCGCCGCCTATAGTGCCCGAGCGGGAGGCCGAACCGCCATTGGGGCCAGTGATGTCGCGCTGATAGGTTGCGGTGCCATCGCCGTTGGCAACGGCGCTGGTCGACCGTCCCCAACTCTTGCCGCTGTTGGTCACATGGCTGGTCGCACCGTGGAACTGGCCATCCTGCACCTGATATCCGCGCTGGCTGCTGAGGCCGCGTCCGTCATTGGTCTGGATATTCCGGCTCATGGCGGCCTGCCCGCCACCGCGCGAGGCCGCATAGTCATGATGGAATCCGCGCCCGTTTGGTCCCTGAACGCTCCGGCTATGGCTGTGCTGGAAAGATCGGCTGCGGGCTTCGGCCGTCGATATCGTGCCGGCGGCAGCCAGCGTCGAAAGGAAGGCAATGGCGAATTGGCGCTTGTTCATGGTGCATTCTCCTTCTCCGCATCAGCGAGAGCCGTGCGGGAAGGAACATGTCGGGCATCCGGATGAACCGCCTTGCCGCAGAATGTATCGAATATTTGCAGCAGCCACCGCTTCGCGCGCCGCTGTTACAAACTGTAACTTGTCTTCATCCAGCCATCGGACATGGCGCCTGTGGGACCGCTATATGATCCATGCTCATTTCGGGCCTGACCAAGGAGAATGACATGAAATATCCGACGATCGCCCTGACGCTGGTGGCCCTGGCCGCAACCCAGGGCCCGACCGCCATGGCGCAGGATGCGTCCGCCAGGGCCAGGGACATTTTTGCCAAGGCGGATACAAATCAGGATGGCGCCCTGTCGCTGGAAGAATGGAAGGCCGCCGGCCGCCGCGAGCGTGGCTTCTCGATGATCGACGCCGACCGGGACGGTAAACTGACCCCGGAAGAATTGCGCGCTGCCGCTGCAAAATATGGCAAGTGATCGATCGTCCCCGGCCGCAGTGTGGCTGTTTCCGGGGACGCCCTGATCGCAGCCATATGCTGATGACGAAAGGAACGAGATGATGGCCCCGCCCCAGGCGTCCAATGGCATGGTCGCGATCGTCGAGGATGACCCCGGCATCCGCGACCTGGTAAAGCTGTTGCTGACCCGCGAGGGCTTCGACGTGCTGGCCTTTGAAGGCTCGGCCGGACTGGAGGCGGACGGCGTCCTGGAACGGCTCGATTGCCTGATCCTCGACCTGATGCTGCCGGGCGAGGACGGGCTGGAGATATGCCAGCGTCTGCGCGCGCGCTGGCCGCGCCTGCCGATCCTGATCGTCACTGCCAAGGATGATCCGATCGACCGGATCATCGGCCTGGAGATCGGCGCGGACGACTATCTGGCCAAGCCGTTCAACAAGCGCGAATTGCTGGCACGGCTACGCTCGATCATCCGGCGCACCCGCGACATCGCGACCGCCTCTGCCGAAGAAAGCGGCGACAATTTCCGCTTCGAAGGCTGGTTGCTGCGCCTGGGCGCCCGCGACCTCACCAACCCGGCAGGCGAACCGGTCGGCCTTACGACAAGCGAATTCGACCTGCTGCATGCGCTCGTTCTCCATCCCCGACGCATCCTCTCGCGCGAGTTGCTGATCGACTGGACGCGTGGCGGCCATGCCAGCCCGGTCGATCGCGTCATTGATGTGCAGATGAGCCGGTTGCGACGCAAACTGGGCGATGATCCACGCGAGCCGGCGATGATCCGCACGGTACGCGGCGATGGCTATCTGTTCGCGCCGGCGGTGACGCGATGCTGAAATTGCGTCCGCTGCGTCTGCGGGACCGCATCGGACTGATCGTCCTGTTGCATCTTCTGGCGATGATCGCGGTGACCCTTCTGTTCCTGCAGCAGACGGACATGCGCAAGATCGCACCGCTTTACCGGGTTCCCGTTCCGGAAAAGGTTGCCCTCATTGTAACGGCCTTCGAGCGGACGCCGCCCAACACCCATGCCGACCTTGTCCGCGCCTTTTCCGATGCGACCCTGCGCGTCACCCTGCTCAAGGCGCTGCCAGCTGAAAATCCGGCATCGGCCACCCCGACGACCCTGGCCCGCTACCGGCAGGCCCTGGGCGGCCGCCCCTTCAGGATCGAGACACAGGGCGATATCGGCCCCGCCAATATCGACATGTGGCCAGCCGTCACCCTGAGCCCGGTGCGGGTATCGGTCGCATTGGCGGAGGGCAACGCCATCCGGGTCGAGCAGATGGTCGCCGCGCCCCTCACCAAGATCGTCAGCAATCTGATGCTCTTCCTGCTCACTGTGGCGATCGTCGACATCATCGTCATCCTCTGGCTCGCCTCGCAGACCACGCGCCCGGTCGAGCGACTTGCCCGCGCAGTGCGCGACGACCGGCTCGACCAGTTGAAGCCGGGAGGACCACGGGAAATCATCGAACTGGGCGAAAGCTTCAGCCAGTTGCGCCAGCACCTGCGCGCGCTGCTCGATGAGCGAACCCGCATGCTCGCCGCCATCGCTCATGATTATCGCACCTATCTGACCCGGATGGATCTGCGCAGCGAGTTTATCGAGGATGAGGATCAGCGCCTGCTGGCGCAACAGGATATCGAGGAAATGCGTGCCCTGCTGAGCGACACCCTGACCTTCGCGCGCGAGTCCGCCGCGACCGATCTGGACATGGCGGTCTGTGATGTTCGCGCCGAATTGGCGCTCGTCGCTGCGGAACGGTCCCAGCGCGACCAACTGGTCGACATCGCACCCTTGCCGCACCCGCTCCATGCCCATGTTTCCCACATCTCGTTGCAGCGCATGCTGGCCAACCTGCTCGATAATGCGGTCCGCTATGGTGGTGGCCTGGCTCGCATCCGGGTGGAGAGCGACGCGTCTCATATCCGTATCTTGGTCGAGGATGATGGCCCCGGCGTACCGCACGGCAGCTTGCAGCGCCTGACCGAACCGTTTGAACGGGTCGAGAGTTCACGGGCCAGGCAGACCGGCGGCGTCGGCCTGGGCCTGTCGATCGTGCAGGCGCTGACCCAGCGCTATCGCGGTGACCTCATGCTGGAGAATCGTCGGGAGGGTGGGTTTCGCGCGATATTGTCGCTCCGCAGGGCCGACACGGATTGATACACAAGCCCCGATCAGTTGATGCAAAACGGCGCGATAACGGGCTCCCATCACATGGAGTTCGATCATGTTCCATCCATCCGGCCGCCCCGTCATTGCCCTGCCCAAATTCCGCATCGGTTCCGTCCGGGCGAGCACCGGCCTTCTGCTCTTCATCGCCATGACCACGGCAATGGGCACGCCGGCCAAAGCACAGGCCGTGCGTCAGACGACCGTCATATCTGCGCCAAGGCTGGTGCAAAGCCGCACGGTCGTGGTCGACCGGGGACGCCCTGGCTGGTGGCGCGGCCATCCCGCCTTCGCTTATTATCATGGTCCCCGCCATGGCTATTATTTCGCGCCCGGCTTTGGCTATTATCCCGTGGCCCCGCGCTATGTGAACGTCGTCTGGCGGGTGGGCGGCACCTTGCCTGTTTCGATGCGCAACTATGTGGTCCTCAATCCCGCCGGCTTCGGCCTTGCCGTGGCGCCGGCCGGACATGTCTGGTGCTATGCGGGCACCAATTTCGTGCTGATTGCGCGGACATCCGGCGTCATCGTCCAATCTGTGGCCGGGGGGTGGTGACGCCCCCTATCTGCTCCGGTGGCTAGTCGGGATCACCGGCCTCCTACCCTCGCCGCCTGCTCAGCCGAGATATTATCGCTCGTGCACACAGGCTATCGGTCTACGACAAACCGAAGCCATCCTCCCAAAAGACAATTCATGCGGTCAGATAGTCGTGTCATACTTCGGCATTTTTATGGCTGCAGCCACGAGAAGAATGAACGCAACCCATGGTAACGAACCCGTGCCCAATCGATCGAGCACGGCGCCGCCGAGGAAGGCGCCTGTGGCGATCGCCAGGTTCCATGCGGTTACGATCATTGCCTGGGCAACATCGACAGCCGGGCCTGCCGCACGGGCCGATGCAGTCTGGAACAGCGTAGCTGCACCGCCAAAGCCGAGCCCCCATGTAAACGCGGCGATATAGATCGCGAGCGGGGTCGTGCTCACGCCCAGCAACGTCGCAGCGCCGACGAACAGAAAAATAGCTATCCCTGTCATCAGTCGTAAATGCCGGTCGATCAGAGCGCCCGTCACGCCAATGCTTGCGAGGCCGGCGCAGCCAAAGGTGAACAGCACGCGGTCCGCCTGATCCACAAGCCCTGCGCGTGCGAGCAACGGTGCGATGTAGGTGTAGAGGATGTTATGTGCGAGAACGAAACAGAGCGTTAGCAATAGCACCGCGCGCATCCCCGGCAGTACGAACACCCGCCGCAGCGAAGGACGGTCTCTCGCTGCCTCGCCCGGAAAATCCGGCAGTCGCAACCTCATCCAGCCCGCCAACACGATTGCAATCGCGCTGAGCGTTGCGAAGGCGATCCGCCAGCCTGCCCAGTGCCCAAGCATCGTTCCCGCTGGAATGCCGATCGACAGTGCCACCGGCGTGCCGGCCATCGCGATGGCCATAGCTCGCCCGGCCAGCCGCTCCGGCGCGAGTTGGACCGCATAGCCGGCAAGCAAGGCCCATAACAGCCCCGCGGATACGCCGCCGACAAATCGCGCGGCCAGCGACAACGCGAAACTGTCAGTCACGGCCGTCACGCCATTGGCCAGGGCGAAGCCGAGGATTGCCGTTAGCAGGAGCGGCCGCCGTCGCCAGTGACGCGTGGCGTTCGTGAGCGGAATTGCCGCCGCGAGCGACCCAAGTGCATAGACGCTGACCCATTGGCCGGCGAGAGCCTCCCCGACGTGCAAGTCGGCACCGATCTGCGGCAGCAGGCCAGCGGGCAAGGCTTCGGTCAGGATGGTGACGCAACCGGCGGTACCGAGCGCTATCAGCCCGCCCGCATGCAAGCGATCGCGCGTCGCGCTCATCCTGCAACCTGCGGCAGGATGAGATCATCGACCTTGTAAGTGTGGAATTCGCTGGTCGAGACCGTGTCGAGCCGGTTGAATTTCTCCAGGAACACCGGGTCTGAGAAAAACAGAGCGACATCGCTGGCATCCGAGATCGCCTCGATGTTCACGACCGTGAGGCCATCGTCGCTCTTGGCAAGGCTGCTCCACAAAAACCCAGGTTTGCGCGAAGCGACGTAACGAACCACATCCTGAATTGTGCGAAACGCCTCTTCCTGCTTGCCGGGATGCGCGTGGATGACGTTGACGATGAAGGTAGTCGGGGTCGGCGCGATGCTGAAGGTGGCGGTCATTTCGATCTCCGTGTGATGGAGGCCGGGACCTAGGGCCGGACCATGTCGCGAAAAACCGGCCTGTGTTCCGATGACTACGGATGATTATTCCGGTATTCGGGCAAGATGGATCAACTCGTCGCACTTAATGCCTTCGTCCAGACTTCGGAAACAGGTAGCTTCGTCGCGGCCGCCAGGCAGCTCGGCTTGACCGCGTCGGCTATCGGCAAGGCGGTTGCGCGACTGGAGGAGCAACTGCAGGTTCGCCTGTTCCACCGCAACACCCGCAACATGGCGCTCACCGAGGAAGGGCGCATGTTCCTGGAGCGATGCCGAAGAATTTTTGCCGAGATGGAAGCCGCGCGCGAGGAGTTGGCGCAGACTCACACCGCACCGCGAGGGCGGCTGCGCGTCAGCCTGCCGCTGGTGGCGATGCTCCTGACACCGGTTCTGGCCGATTTCATGGCCGCCTATCCGCAGGTGCAGCTCGATCTTGATTTCAGCGACCGGCTGGTCGACGTGATAGAGGAAGGCTTCGATGCGGTCGTCCGCACCGGCCAGCCCGCCGACAGTCGGCTTATGCGACGAAATGCTGGCCGCTTCAGGCTGCGGATTGTCGCGTCGCCAGCTTATCTGTTGACGCATGGTACGCCCGTCGTTCCTCTCGATCTGGTATCGCATCGCTGTTTACGCCAGCGCTCGCCCAGCACAGGCAAATTGCGCCCCTGGCCGCTGGGTCCCGAAGGGAACGCCCTGCCGGAAACGATGAGTGCGACAGCGATTGATCCGCTCGTTCACCTGACGGTCGCCGGCTACGGCATCGCCTGCCTGCCGCCCTTCGCGATCCGGCAGGAACTTGCCGATGGCCGGCTGGTGTCGCTGCTGAAGGAGAATGTCTGCGAGGTCGATCAGTTCAATATTCTATGGCCAGCGAGCCGACAGGTGACGCCCAAACTCAGGGCATTCGTCGATTTTATCGCGATGCATTTGAAACCGGGAGATCCCGAGTGAGCGACAAAGCCTGGTCTCCCAATCAAACGGGACAGCCATTGGCCTTTCCAACCGGAATAGTGGGCGCATAGCAATCGTTTCCGCAGTCGCCCCTTTGCGGCCGTTCAACGAGCAAACTCACTCCGCAGCAACAGCCCAGCCGCTAATTGGGATGCAAACCAAATTCAGCCGACAATGCGTAACCGTGGCGCCAGGGTCGCCTTGCGCGAGGTCCACGATGTAGGGCTGATTGCCGCTCGGATAGGGAGCGGCGATGGATGAGATCGAAGTCGGAGCAGCGAGCACTCGGATTGAAGTCGTTTCCGGTCTCAACCGCTGATGTTCCCCACAGGGTCAGAATTCTCGTGTCGATGCCAGTCAGGAGATCATCGAATTTTATACACTGAATGCAACATGCCTCTATGCACCCATTTCATCAGTTGCCAAATTATTTCCAAGACGGCGCGAAATGATTATCAAAACTTGCGCAAGACACAAACGGTACACATAATCGCGAATGCCGACGCTGAAATTCCGGCTATCTCTGCCATGACAGGTGGGTTGACTGCTTTGGTGTCTCCGCCATAGTCGAAGTACGAAAGCCATCATCCGATCTTTAGGATCGCGAGGTCCGCCGAAAATCTGGAGCAGGACTTGAGTACACCGCGTTGAACGCCGGTCCACTCAATTTCTGGAGACACAGAGTTACGGGAGCAGGCTCAACACGCCATCTGCACTCTTCCAACAGCTGCGGCATAACCTACGCCGCCTGACGAGGACTTCATGCGCCATTTCACAATTCCCCTCAGTTTGATTTGCTCTCTCTTCTTGCAGTCCGTGTGCACCGCACAGCCCGTCGATCGCACGGCAACACTCATCCCGGTCCAGGAGAATATCGAAGCTGCATCCGGCACCATTATGCCTCGCTTTGCCGTGGACGCTGGGTGGCCAAATGTCCCTGAGACATTTTTATGGGGGCAGGTCAGCGGTGTGGCCATCGCTGCCGACGATAGCGTCTGGTTGGTCGATCGGCCGGATTCACTGACCAAGACCGATAATGGCCTGGCTCAGTCCCCGCCAATCGCATTATGCTGCCGCCCGTTTCCGCCGGTCACCCATTTCAGCGCCGACGGGACGTATCTCGGTGGCTTTGGCGGCCCCGAAACGGCACCGACTATTGACGGGGTCAACCAGTGGCCGACAAGTCTTCACGGCATCTCCGTCGACACTGATGGGACGCTCTGGTTCGCAGGCATTGGCAAGGGCGACCATGTCGTCATGCACTACACCGCCGATGGTAAGTTCATTGGCCAGATCGGACGCCGTGAGAAGACGAGCGGCAATGGCGATGCCAACTATTTGGGAAACCCTTCAGACGTCGCCATTATTGGAGACAGGATTCTCGTGTCCGATGGTTACGTCAATCGTCGGTTCATTGGCTTCAACAAGTCCGGTGGCGAAGCATTCGGAATCTGGGGGGCGTATGGCGAAGAGCCTTCCGCCGAAACACGCCAGGGTAATTTCGATCAGAGCCAGGCAACCGCCAACGCGGGACCGAACCCGGAATCTCGTACACTTGGCACCATCGTCCATTGCGCCGTGCCAACCGGTGATGGACAGATCTACATATGCGACCGCCCAAACAACCGCATGCAGCTTTTCGAGCTTGGCAAGAACGATAAGTTGAAGTTCATCCGGAATATCGTGATCCAGGGCAAGACAGGCGGCCTGGGTACGGTGACAGACGTGGCGCTCTCGCCGGACAAGAAATATCTCTATGTTGGCGACATGATGAACGGACGCATCTGGATCCTTCTTCGGTCGACCCATGAAGTGTTGGGGTCGTTCGGTCGCATCGGGCGGCAGCCCGGGCAGTTCACATGGATGCATTCCATTGAAACGGACAACCAGGGCAATTTATATGTCACGGAAGTTGGCACCGGCCGACGGGTCCAGAAATTCGTATTCACTGGTGTGAAATAGCTTTGCCGCTTCTATAGGCTTCATGCAAATTCTGCTGAAAGCCGCCCATGCGAATAAAGCTGGTGCGAAAGCCCGAATGCGGGGGCGGCTCTGCCGCTTCCCGCATCGCTGTTCTTACGCCGGTTCTGCGACCTTCACATTGCGAGGGGTACGGGCAGACTTGGCAGGGAATGCTACGGCGACAGCCTGAAGTATATGCGCCACCGTCCCATCGTTATGGCAACGGTGGCGCTCCCGAGCAGCTGACGAACATAGAGGGGAACTGTTCGAGCTAGTCGATCGGTCGGGGGAAGCCGACTTTGGCAACCGATCGTCGGGATAAGGTCAGCCTGCAGCGAGCCTGAACGGTCACGTCCGTCAATGTGGTGTAATTTCGGTGCTGGCCATCGGGCTGCATTTTCAGGCGGCCTTGGGTGTAATCTGTAGCGGCTGAACCTCCTCGGTTATGGGTGTGGCAAGGGCGGCCATGCCCTCGATCTGCATGT
>NZ_JBSXOQ010000017.1:0-8640 GCF_056859495.1 Sphingobium sp. L-44
GGGAACATGATCTTCCAGGCTGAACCTGTAAAACAGCACCTCCTGCATCACCGTCCGATCACCCATCATCAGCCCGTCGCCTAACGACAACGCCAGTGAATCAGAACCGCGCCATCACTGCAAAGACCGGGTCTTCAACACTATCGGTCGAAACACGTTGATCCCTATCAGCGTCATCCTGGCGAAAGGCTCTCTTGGACTCGTCGAAGGATCCGCGATTCCTTCTGTGCTGCGAGGGCGCGCTGAATGGATCCCGCATCTAATGCAGGATGACGGCCGGTTTGGCGGGCAATCTTTGGCTTTACCAGAGCACGCCGTCGACCGGCTGGACCGGCGGAGGCCCTTCGCGGCCTAGCGTGTCGCACATGTCCGCCTCGATCGTGGTGGTGATGCTGTCGAGCGGCAGGTCGTGGACGTCGTTGCCGAACGGATCGACCAGGTCGTCGCCGATCTGCAGCACGGCAAGGTACATGAAGCCCGCGACCGCCGATCCGACCGGCGTGGCGATGCCCAATGTCTCGACCAGGCCGATCGGCAGCAGGATGCAGAAGAGCCGGGTGAAGAATTTGGGGAAGCTACGATACTGGGCGGGCAGCGGCGTGTTCTTGATCCGCTCCATGCCGCCCTGCGCGTTCGACATGTCGACCAGCAGCCGTTCGATCTGGGTCTGCTGGATGCTGTCGATCCAGCCATCCGCGCGGGCCTGTTCGACCCGGCGACCCGATCCGTCGAGCAGGCCGTTGGCGGGATTGCGACGGCCCAGTTCCGGAATCTCCTCCGGAATCTCCGGACCGGCGAGCACGCGGCGCACATCGGGCGCCGGATCGATCCGGCGGAGCTGGCAGCGCAGCGCTTGGACATAGGCGATATGGCGTTCGACCAGGGTCTGACGCAGGTCCGCCGTTTCGGCCCGGTCGGGGATGAAGTTCATCACCGCGCGTGCCCAGCTGCGCGAGACATTGACCATGGCTCCCCACAGGATGCGGCCTTCCCACCAGCGCTGATAGGCGGAGTTGACGCGGAAGCCGAGGACCAGAGCGAGGGCGGTGCCGAAGATGGTCAGCGGCAGGGCCGGCGCCTTGAAGGGCGAGATGAAGTAGAAGATGGTGACCGCCAGATCCCAGAAGAACAGCGCGATCAGCGCGCGCCACGCGGTCTGGAAACTCTGGCGGATACGTGGGGCACGTCCGACGATCATAGGGGGAGCGGTTCTCTACAGGTCAGGCGATGTCCGTGCCGTCGGCTTCATCCAGTTTCAGCCAGGCATGGCGCAGCGCCATGCCGCCGATGATGCCAACGGCCTTCAGGATCGTCGCATAGATGGTGGGGGTGCTGTCGCTGATCGCCAGCCAGGCGCAGGCGAAGCAGAGCGCCATGGCGGCATAGATGGGCAGCGCCTCGATATCGTTCCAGGCAAGACGCTGATTGGTCTTGGGCGTGGGCGCGGCGCGCGTTGCGGCGAGCGTGCGGATCATGGCGGTCCTTTCCGAAATGGAGCCGACGGGCGGCCTTTGTTCGAAAAATGATGCGACGCACAAGCGACGGTCAACGTGGTCCACGCCATGCAAGCCAGCCTTGCGGTAGCGGTAACGCCAGCAAAATTCCGTCGCATTTCCGTGCCGTTTGGGAGACGTGGCAATGTTTTTACACGGAACTGCAACCTTGCGCCTATTGCAATGCAGCGTAACGCGCATAGCTTTTTGCGCATGGCCGATCGCTATGCTGAAATCCTGTCCTTCGTGAAAATTGCCGAATCGGGCAGCCTGTCCGAAGCGGCCAAACGACTGGACCTGTCGCTTGCCGCGACCAGTCGCCGCCTGTCGCAACTGGAGTCGCGGCTGGGGGTGATGCTGGTGCGCCGCAACAGCCGGCACATGACGCTGACCCAGGAAGGCCAGATCTTCTACGAGAAGGCGGGGCAGGCGCTGTCCGACATCGACCAGGCGGAAAATGTCGTGATGCGCAATGCCACCGAGCCGGTCGGCGCATTGCGCGTGGTGACCACGCTGCACTCGGGCCGCAGCCGGTTGGCGCCATTGTTCCAGCATTATGCGACGCTGCACCCGGAAGTGGCGGTGCATCTGGAGGCGGCGGGGCAGGCGGCCAATATTGTCGAGACCGGCCATGACATCGCCATCTGTTTCGATCCGCCGCCCGACAGCGGCCTGATCATGAAGCGACTGGCCGACAATCCGCGCATGCTCTGCGCCTCGCCCGAATATCTCAGCCGACGCGGCGTGCCGCGCACGATCGAGGATCTGGCCAGCCATGACCGGATCGTCATTGGCGGCGGGCAGGATATGTGGCGCGCGATCGACATGGACATGGGGCGGGACAACCGGGCGAGCCGGGTGCTGAGCACCAATGATGGCGAACTGGCACGGCTATGGGCGCTCAATGGCGCCGGTATCGTCATCAAGTCGCTATGGGCGGTGTCGGACGATCTGGAAGAGGGGCGGTTGCAGACGGTGCTTCCCGCCGTCGCGCTGCCGGAATCGCCGATCGTTGCCCTCTATCTGCCGGCGCAGGGGGACAGCGCCAAGGTGCGCAGTTGCCTCGACTTCCTGGCGCGCCATCTGAAGCCGGCCGAGGCGACCCCGGCCGCCGCCTGACCCGATTTTGAAAATGCGCGATCGGCGCGATCGACTGTCTGCAGACCGTCGATCGCGCCGATGCTGATTCACGGCGGCCCGCTTCCGCAGGAGCGCAGCCATCCGCCATGGCCATCGACCTGTCAGGCCAATTTGTCTGACAAGTACCGTATTCACCAATATTGGTTTGACCAATATGTTGCGCTGGCCTGATCTGTCGCTTACAGTCTTTTCGAAATCTGGAGTCGAGTCCCGCAATGTGGGCTTTGTGGTGGATGCAGTCGGGCAAACCGGCGCATCGGCCGATGGCTCCCGGTGGCAGCTTTGGAACACAGGATCGGGAGAGGTTGATGAAGGGGCAGTCGAAAATGGCAGTCGTGATGGCGAGCCTGCTGGTTGGCGTCGCATCGGGAGCGCTGGCGGGCATGGCCCATGCGCAGGCGCAGGATATGTCCGCCGGCGACATCATCGTGACGGCGCAGAAGCGCGAACAGAATGTGCAGGATGTGCCCTTGTCGGTGCAGGTGCTGGGCGAGGCCCAGTTGCAGGCCAATGCGGTGCAGGATTTCAACGATCTGAGCCGCGTGTCGCCGTCGCTGAGCATCCGGCCGGCGGAAAATCCGGCGAGCGCCAATGTCGCGATCCGCGGCGTCGGCACCCTGGCCTTCAGCCCCGGCGTCGAGCCGAGCGTCGCGGTGATCCTGGACGATGTGGCGCTGGCCTTCCAGTCGCGCGCCTTCACCGATCTTTCCGATATCGAGCGGATCGAGGTGCTGCGCGGGCCGCAGACGACGCTGTATGGAAAGTCGGCCTCGGCGGGCCTCATCAATATCGTGTCCAAGGCGCCGACGAAGACGCTGACCGCGTCGGTGCGGGGCATGATCACCACCGATGACGAGCAGCAGATCGGTGCGGTTCTTTCCGGGCCGCTGACCGACACGCTGGGCTTCCGCACCAGCGTCAACTATGATGATTTCAAGGGCAATTCGCGCAACCTGGCCGATGGCAAGACGTTGAACGGGCGCCGCTATTTCTCCACCCGCAACAAGCTGCGCTGGAACCCGACGGCCGAGTTGCAGGCCGATCTGGCGATCGATTATGCCGATGGGCGGACGACAGCGACGCGGCCCTTCATCGAACTGGGCGACAATGCGATCCTGCGCGGCAACCCGGCCTTCACCCAGGATGTGTTCGCGCCGGGCATCACGGTCGACAAGGACAATACGGATGTGTCGATCGATTTCCCGACCGGCAACACCTATAATGACTTCGCCCAGTCGCTGCGGCTGAGCTATGATACGGGCGGGCCGACGATCATGTCGATCACCGCGCATGACCGCTACAAGTCGCATGACTGGTTCGACAGTGACGATTCCGCGATCAGCAGCTTCCAGAATTTCCAATATGGCCATTTCGACAGCGAGCAGTTCAGCCAGGAACTGCGGCTGATTTCGCCCGGCAAGGACCGGTTCCGCTATACGCTGGGTGCCTATTACAGCAATGTCGACATCGGCCGCGACTTCTATCGCGGGCCGCTCTTTTCCAACGCCAATTGGGATGCGACCAATGGCAGCGACCTGATCGCGGGCTTTGGTCAGCTGGAATATGATCCACTGCCGGGCACGACGCTGATCGCCGGTGGCCGCTACAGCCGGGAAAAGATCGATTATGTGTTCACCGATCTGGCGGCCAGCCGGGTCTATGCGGGACGCAGCAGCGACAGTTTCGGCACCTACAAGCTGGGCATCAAGCAGGATGTCGCGCGCGACATGAACCTCTATCTCACCTATGCGACCGGGCATAAGGGGCAGGCCTATGACATCTCGTCGGGCTTCAACCAGGCGCGCGCCGATGCCGGCCCGGTGAACCCGGAAAAGTCCGACAGCCTGGAACTGGGCTTCCGATCGCAGTTGCTGGATCGCAAGGTGACGCTGAACGTCACCGTCTTCAATTCCAATTTCCGCGATTTCCAGACCCAGGCGGTGGAGAACCTGGCAGACGGCACGCAGAATTTCCGCCTGACCAATGTCGGCAAGGTGCGCATCCGGGGCCTGGAAATGGAAACCAGCATCCGTCCGGTGGCCGGGCTGACCATCAATGGGTCGCTGACCTATCTGGACGCCAAGTTCAGGGAATTTGCCGGCGCGGCCTGCTATGTGAACCAGACCGCGGCGCAGGGATGCGTCGGCACGCCGCCGCGCCAGGATCTGAGCGGCAAGGTGATGCTGATCTCGCCCAAGTGGAAGCTGGCGGGCAATATCGATTATGCCCAGCCGCTGGGGCAGGGGCCGCTGGAACTGGTCGCGCAGGGCGCCGTCACCTGGCAGAGCAAGGTCGTGCCGCTGGACCAGAATCCGCGCACCATCCAGCCGGAATATGCGATGGTGAACATCGCGCTGGGCCTGCGCAGCGCCGACAAGTCCTGGCAGGTGATGGGCTTCATCAACAATCTGTTCGACCAGCATTATCGCTACCTGATCAACGATGTGTCTAACCGTTATGGGACGACGGCGATCCAGGGCTATGTGCCGCGTGATTTCCATCGTTATGGCGGCATCCGCCTGAGCTACAGCTATTGAGCTGGCGGATTGCCGGGCTGGGCCTGGCCGCGCTGATCGGCGCGGCTGGCTCGGCCGGCGGCGCGGTGCCCTTGCCCGACATCTATGTGCTGGCCGGCCAGTCCAACATGTCGGGGCGGGGCGCGCTGGCGGACCTGACCGAGGCGGAAAGGGCGCCGGTGCCGGGCGTGACGATGCTGGGCAATGATGGCATCGTGCGGCCGGCGATGGAGCCGATCGACAGTGCGCAGGGGCAGCAGGACATGGTGTCGGCGGACCGGCTGGCGGCGGTTGGACCGGGCCTGTTCTTTGCCCGCGCGCTGATTGCGCGGCAGCGGCGGCCCATACTCCTGATCCCCTGTGCCAAGGGCGGCAGCGCGATCGCGCGCTGGCGACCCGGCGGGGATCGGACAACGCTCTATGGATCCTGTCTGGCGCGGGTGCGATCGGTCCGCGGACGGCTGGCCGGCATCCTCTGGTATCAGGGCGAGAGCGACGCGGAGAATGGGACGGCGGCAACGGGCTATGGCGCTGCGCTGGCCAATCTGGTCGGGCATTTCCGGCGGGATCTGGGGCGCACAGACCTGCCGTTCCTCTTTGCGCAGATCGCCGATGGGCCGGCCGCGCCGGAACATGTCGCGCGCTATCCGGGATGGGCGATGGTGCAGGCGGCGCAGCGCGACATCGCCCTGCGCTGCGCCTATATGGTGCCGACCGGCGGCCTTGAGCGGCAGGCGGACGAACTGCATCTGGTGACCGAAGCCCAGCGCCGGCTGGGCATGGCGATGGCGCGGGCGATGATGGCCTTGCAGGCGGATGGGTGCGGGCGCTGACGCGCGCCCGCCGCCTTACAGCGTCTTTTCATAGACCTGATAGATCTTGTTGACCCTGGATTCGATGGCGTCGGCGATCGCGTTCATGCCCTGATTATCGTCCAGCACCCAGCCGATCTCGCCGCGCGTCGCGCTGTAATAGGCCAGGGCGTTGCGGCGGATATATTCGATCATCATGAAGGCGAGCTGGCTGGCCATGCGGGTGGATTGCAGCCGCTGGACCACGCCCATCAGCGGCACGCGCATGGTGCGGACCTGCGGCTTGCGCAGCCAGCGCAGCAGCTTGATCCAGCCGAACGGGAAGAGCGAACCGTTGAGCGGCTTCAACGCTTCGTTGAGGTCGGGCAGGGTCATCATGAAGGCGACCGGTTCGCCTTCCAGCTCCGCGATCATGATCAGATCCTCGAACACCAGCGGCTTCAATTTCTTGCCGGTGAAGGCGACTTCGGCGTCGGTGATCGGCACGAAGCCCCAATTCTTGCCCCAGGCATCGTTGAGGATGCCCAGGATGATCGCGGCTTCCTGATCGAATTTCGACTTGTCGACCTTGCGGATGGTGATGCGCGCACTCTTTTCGCCCGAGGCGACGATGCGCTCGATCAGCGGCGGGAAATTCTTGGTGATGTCCAGTTCATAGGTCTTGAGCTGCTTGACCGGCTGATAGCCGGCGCCTTCGACCATCGGCTGATAGGCGGCGCTGTTATGGCCCATCATCACCGTCGGCGGATGGTCATGACCCTGGATCAGCAGGCCGGGTTCTTCCCAGATCGACAGCGAGATCGGGCCGAGCACGCGGGTCATGCCCTTGGCCTTGAGCCAGCCTTCGGCCGCGGCGATCAGGGCGGCGCCGGTTTCGGCATCTTCCGCCTCGAACAGGCCGAAATTGCCGGTGCCCGGACCCATGCCCTGTTCGACCGGCTGGGCCAGCGCCAGCTTGTCGAAATGCGCGGAAATGCGGCCGACCACCTTGTTTCCGCGCCGGGCGAGGAAATATTGAGCCTCGGCATGGTCGAAGAAGGGATTCTTGCCCGGCGTCAGCAGGCCGTAGACTTCGGACTTGAGCGGCGGCACCCAATTGGGATCATTGGCGTAGAGCCGCCAGGGCAGGTCGACAAAGGCCTTGAGATCGGCCTTGGAGGAAACGGGGGTGATGAGGAGATCGGTTGATGCCACGGCGCAGGCCCTTGAAGAAATGTGTCGAGCAGTTCGGCGCTTGTTTGCGGAATGTCAATCTCGGGCCGGTGTCGGGGCGCTAAGAGTCGGTCTGGAAATGCGCCTCTGGCGCATCTGTACCGGCCCACACCCCCAACCGGGGTGAATATGTCACGTTGCTGCCACGATTGCAGCGCATTTGGAGTGTAGGGAAGGCAGCATGACTGTGCATGATCCCATTTTGGCCGCCGCGTCGCGCACGCGGTCGGCTATACCCGACGATACGAAGATGCTGCGCGCTGCCGCGGATCTGACGCGCACCCTGTCGACCGCGAACCCGGCCATCTACTGGCCGGACATGCTGGCGTCGGCGCTGATCGGCTATGGCGCGCTGGCTGGCGCGATTCTGGCCCAGAATGTGGCGATCGCGATCGGCTGCGCCCTGTTGTCGATGATGGCGATCTATCGCGCGGCCAGCTTCATCCATGAGCTGACCCATATCCGCAAGGGCGCGCTGCCCGGCTTCCGCTTCGGCTGGAACCTGCTGGTCGGCATTCCGCTGATGATCCCGTCCTTCCTGTATGAAGGCGTGCATACCCAGCATCATGCCCGCACCCGCTATGGCACGGCGGAAGACCCCGAATATCTGCCGCTGGCGCTGATGAAGCCCTGGTCGCTGCCCCTGTTCATCGTCGTCGCCGCGCTGGCGCCGGTCGGCCTGATCCTGCGTTTCGGCGTGCTGACGCCGCTCAGCCTCCTCATCCCGCCGCTGCGGCGCAAGGTGGTGGCGGAGTTTTCGGCGCTGTCGATCAATCCCGCCTATCGCCGCCGTGCGCCCGAGGGCGAGTTCGCCCGCATGTGGCATTGGCAGGAAGCGGGCGCCTGCCTGTTCGCGCTGGCGCTGGTCGGCAGTGTCTTCGCCTTCGGCTGGAAGCCCTTGCTGGTCTATATGGCGATCCATTCGGCGATGACCGTCATCAACCAGCTGCGCACCCTGGTCGCGCATTTGTGGGAGAATGAGGGCGAGGCGATGACCGTGACGGCGCAATATCTGGATTCGGTCAATGTGCCGCCGCCCGGCACGCTGCCTGAGCTGTGGGCGCCGGTCGGCCTGCGCTATCATGCGTTGCACCACCTGTTGCCGAGCGTGCCCTATCATAATCTGGCGGCCGCGCATCGGCAGCTGATGGCGACGCTCGACATCGACTCGCCCTATCGCCAGGGCAATTATACCGGCATGTTCCCGCTGGTCGCCAAGATCGCCCGGAGCACGATGCACGCGCGCTGATCGCGGTGGATCGGGACAGGAAAGAAGGCCGGTGGAAACGCCGGCCTTTTTCGTGGGCGGATGGGGGAGGCGGGGTACGCCGCGACGCAGAAGGGCACCATGAGGTTGGTGCACTGGTCGCGATGCGGCACCATCAGTTCGAAGGGCAGCGGCGAGCGTTGATATCTGCCGCCGGCGGGCAGCATGAAATGGCCTTCGTTGACGATGCCCCATTGCCC
>NZ_JBSXOQ010000018.1:0-17846 GCF_056859495.1 Sphingobium sp. L-44
CGACATGCAGCAGGTGCGGCTCGACTTCCTGGCCCAGGGCAAGGGCAAGGACGTGTCGGACCATGTCGAGAAATGGCTGATCGAGCGCGGTGCGCGCATCCAGCAGTTCCGCGCCCTGGTGCAGCGCGCCAAGGCAGCGGCGTCGCCCAATGTCGCGATGCTCGCGGAAATCGCCGGTCAGGCCCGCGGCCTGCTCGGCCGCTGAGGCCATCGCCCCTTCCCGTCAGCGGGAAGGGGTTTCAACCGCCCCCCCCCCAAAAAAAAAAGAAAAAGGCACCCGATCCAGTGATCGGGCGCCTTTTTCTTTTCCGTGCCTTTGATGCGATCAGCGCGGGTCGGCGGGCAGCGGCTGAACCATCAGCGGCTTGGGCGCCGGTGCGGGGGCTGGCGCAGCAGCGGGCGCAGGCACCGGCTCCGCAGCAACCGGGGCCGCAGCCTCCGGCGCATCGGCTGCCGGCTTGTCCTTGCCCGGCACGCGCAGCCCCGGACCATAGACCGGCGTCACGCCCGGCGTGTAGCGACCGTGCAGCGCCTCGATCTCCGCCTTGCGCTGGTTGAGATAGAGGTCGCGATAGCTGCCATAGGGATTGTCGTCGGAACGGATCGCCTGGATGCGCTCGTCGAACGCCGCGCGCTCGCCCAGCTGGTCCAGCACCGCCATCGGAATGACGACCGTGGGCTGGGTGAAGGGCTTGCCCACCGCGAAGGGCAGGATCATCTTGTCGACCGTGTCGCCGATGATGTCGCGCAGCGTCGTCGGGCCGACCAGTGGCAGATACATGTACGGCCCCGGCCCCACGCCATAGAAGCCCAGCGTGTTGGCTAGGCCATTGGGACGATAGGGCAGGTTGAACGGCTTGCGCTTGGCGACGTCGAACAGGCCAAGAAAACCCAGCGTGCTGTTGATGCCGAACCGCCCCGCCGTCTCGAACGCCTTGCCCGGCTTGAACTGCAGCATATAGGCCGCGAACACGACCGGCTCGCCCAGGTTCGAGAAGAAGTTGCGCAGCCCCTTGCGCACCGGGCGCGGCAGGCCCTTGTTATAGGCCTTGGCCACCGGCTCGATCAGCGCCTTGTCGACGGCCTGGACCGCCTCGAAAGACTGTTCGTTGATCGCGGCGAAGGGATCGCGCTTGCGCAGGCCGGTGTCGCCGGTCACGACGATCGCATTGGGATCGACCGGCACCTCTTCCTTGGGCTGCTCCGCGATCGGGCTCAGCGTCGGCAGCACGACCGGCGGCGGATAGGGACTGTCGGGTGACGGCGCCTGTGCCGGCGCCTGTGCCGGCATCTGCGCGGGCTGGACCGGATCGGCAGGGACCGTCTGGGGCGTTTCCGCCGGCGCAGGCGCCACGGCCGCAGCCGGCACCAACGGAGCGCCGCTGTCCACGGCCTCCCCCTGTCCCGCCATCAGCATCATTCCAGTGGCGGCAACCGAAAGCAGCATAAACCTGCATTCCCCAAGTGGCGTGTCGTTTGAGGTGAAGATCGCCTGTATCCGAGCGCTAGACAAGGATTTTCTGCCGCAAGCGGCACCTGCGGTCGCGCAGACTGCTGGATCTGGACGGATCAGACCGCGAAGCCGCTGTTTCCTTGCCCAGGGGCGGCGTTTTTCAGCGCAGCGGACAGATCTGTCCAGCCGCTTTCGTTCAGTTTGAGCGTGGATCGCGATCATGCGCATAGCGGTGGCGCTCGCAATCGGCGGATAGCGGCGAGGATGGCGCGTACCATCGTGCCGGTGACAGCGACCTCGGCCAGCTGGAAGGTGATGGTGCGGGCGTGACGGACCACACGTGCCCCGATCTTGATCAGCTTCAGTTGCAGGCTGGTCAACGACCAGTCGGCCATGGCCTCGGGCAGCTCGATGCAGCGCAAGAAGGTGGCCAGGTTGTACGCCAGGGCGTGCAGTTGCAGCCGCACCTCATTGTCGCGGAACTTCCGGCACGACAGCCGCGTCCAGCGAAAGGCGTATTTGCCCTCTTTGATGTGCTGCTCGGCGGTGCCGCGCTGGTTGTAGAACCGCACCACCCAGTCCGGCTCCATCGGCAGGTTGGTGACGATGAAGCCGACACGCGGGAACAGTTCGCCCGGATGCCATTCGATCTTGGCGATCACCCGGCGTTCCTTGTCCCAGGACGCCGCCTGATACTCGAATTCCTCGAAGAACCGCTTGACCTTGGTCAGTGACGGCCGCCCGACAGGGCGCGTTAGCCGATGCGCGATCTTGTCCTTGAGGACCGCGTTTGCGGGCAGCCGGATGGCGTAGAAGAACCGCGCTTCTTCCAATCGCTCATAGATCGCCGGGATCGCGTAGGCAGCATCGGCCCGGAAGAACCTGCCACCAAGGTCGCGCTCCGCGTAGCGCGCAATTACGGGGTCGAGAACATCACGCCAGCCATCGGCGCTGTGGACGTTGCCATGGCGCAGGGCGCAGCGTTCCAGCATCCCGAACTGGTTGAACAGAAAGTTGGGGTGATAGCAGCTACAGTCGAAATGGCCATTCCAGGCGGACCCTTCCTGGTCGCCATGGGTCGGGCTGACCGAGCTGTCCATGTCCAGAACGATGTACTTCAGCCCGTTACGGTCATGGAACCGGTCGATCCATTGCCCGTTCAGGTCGGCCAGCGCGGCACGGTTCCCGGCCAGAGCCAGCGTCTCGGTCTCGAACCGTCCCATCTGCGATGCCGAGGCCGCTTGTGCATCGACCGCTCTGCCGCCGACAACTTGGCGCATGACCGGATCGCAGGCGAGACGGTTGGCGTCGTTGACATCCTCGTATCCGGCCAGCCGCCCAAAGACTGATTGCCGGAACAGGCCGTCGAGCCGATGGACCGTGTTCTTGCCAGAGCGAGTATCGCGCAGCGCCGCTGACGCCAAATCGGACAACCCGAGCGCGTCATCAAGCTCGCGCATCACCAGAAGGCCGCCGTCGGAACTGAGCTGCGTGCCGCGAAATTCCAGCCGCACGCGAGGGTCGAAATCCACCCGATCTGCCCGTTGCAAGCCCGCACCCTCTGGGTGATCCATGAAACGCGCCCCTCGCAGCCTTCAACACCATGTTTTATATAGGAAATATAATGGTCAGGACAGCGAAATCAGCGCCTTACTTGGGAAATGTGGGTTGGAAGACTGTTTGGGGCCACTTGGCTTAGTATCCTGCAAGACGCTTGCGGCTCACATTTTGGGGAGACGGCAACATACTCCTGACCACACCTTCGAGAAAACATGATCGGGCTGAAATGCTCGGTTTTCTGCGGCTTTTGATGGGATTGGCCGGGGATCGAGGTTGTCTTAAAGTAGGGGTCAGAGGGGGATGGCCCCTTGGGCGTCGGCCCCTGCCTGGGTTCAATACCCGATGGGCGGTGAGCAATGATCGGGTGGATCATCGCCGCCATTCTATGTGGATTTGCGAGGGATTACAGGGTTGGCGATGAAGTCAGACACCTCCCCTTCGTTCAAGTCTGCCTTGAACAGCTTGTATCGCTGGAGCGGGTCACGTTTGGTAGAACCGACCCGGAAGGTGCGCTGCGTAACGCACCGATTGTCGTATATCGTTTCCTCGGTAACGTAGTAGAAGGCGGCGGCGGCGATAACATAGTCGCAGGATGGGTCTTCGCCCCGCCATTCGCCGTTGGCGGGCTTAAAAATGTGGAAGTAGCTGGCCGTCAGTTTCTCCCCAGGCATTAAAACGTTGGTAGAGACGCCTTTAGGCATGGCCCACTCGTCAAAGATGGCTCTGACGCTGGGTCTGTAATCCCCGCTGGCGACGAAGGTTTTTACATGATGCCAAAAGCCGTGAGCCACGGATTGGCCGATATTTTCGAAGGTCACATCGACAAAAAGCACATAACCTTCTTCATGGACCTGCCGCCCAACCACTTCAGCGGAAATAGCAATCCACGGGCGCTGCGCAGCCTCCGCGATCCTGTTGGCCTCTTTCGCCAGGACGTTTTGCGCAAGCATCGCCTGGGTGGCTTCGCCCGTGTCTTTTACGGCTTGAAGGGTGGCATCAAGCGTCTGTTTGACATACCGAACGCCAACGACTGAGATCACGAGCGCCAGAAAACTTACAATAACGGAAGCCAAGGCGCTCGACGCGGCCCGCTGCTGGGCGCTCAAATCTAGCTCGTCGTGGGCCGTTTGATAGGCGGCTTTAGCCTTCTGATCGACACATTCGAAAACAGCAGCGGCATCGGTGCCGACACAGGCGCGTTTTGCATCATCCTTAGCTGCTGCTGCATATGCGGCGGGGGTGGATTGGCGCTTATATTCTTCGCGGGCCTGTAGCCATCCAATGCCCCAAGCGATCCCTAAGGCGATGAGAATGCCGAGGAGCGGGAACGCCCAACTTATAGCCGCAGTTCGGTCGCCCCGATCGCTTCCAGACATTGGATGAGAAACACCGCCGTAAATTTGCCCCGGCTGAGCTTGTTCCTGATAATCGACTTAAAGTCCACATCGCGGCCCAGCCCTATAGACCCTATCCTCTCAAGAGCCACTTGCTCCGTGTTGCTTCTGCTCAGCAAAAATGCGCCTGTTTCGCCGGATGCTTTTCACAACCGTGCGTCCGCAAGCGCGAAAGTTTTTGGGGAGCGTTTAGGGGAACGGGAGGAAAAATACCGACAAAAATCAGTGAAACCGGGCAGTTTTGGCGGAGAGGGAGGGATTCGAACATTCCTTACAATCCTTTGTTTTCATTAAATTACTAAAACCGACTTTCTACCAAATGCCCCTTCAAATGCCCCCACTCTTCCAAAGTGAACGAGTGAGTCCGCTTCTGCCGGCTAAAACTGAAGGGACTTCTCGGGCTTCAAGGGCCGTCGAAGGCAATTGAACTGATCGGCAGCAAGTCGGCGGCTCACCCAGTTTGGTCGTTGCCGGCCTACTGACCGACCACCGCGCCTCTGTCGTCAGAGGGCGGATGCATCAGCACTACACCTTATTTGTAGCTGGCCTCTCGCTGGTGACGAACCGCCAGAATCGTAACGGTGTCATCATCGACGCGGTATCGGGCGACGTAGCCGCTATCGCCGAAATCGATCAGCCATTCACGAAACTGTTCGGGCAGATCGTCCACTATTCGACCCATGCGTGGAAACGCGCCCAGTGCCTTCACGCCCTGCCTTATCGCCTCGCCCGCGCGGCGGGCGGCGTCCGCATCCTTGGGTTGCAGGAAATCCCGGAACCTCTGAACATCTCGGATAGCTGCCGGCGCGAAAACTACTTGTGGCATTCGGGCGCTGGTAGCTCGTTATCCGTTCCCCAACTCGCCAGCCATTTATCGACTTCATCAGCGGTTGCGTGCAGACCGGTCGCCTTAAATTCGTCCCAAGCTTTCAACGTGTCCTCGCGCAGCGCCTCACGCTTTTCCTCGCGATCAACATATTGCGCGATGGCCTCGCGCATGATCCAATGCGAACTGCGACGGCGCGTTTCGGCCAGGTGCTGAACGCGCCCTTTCAATTCGTCATCGAGTTTGATCGATGTTGCTGTTGCCATGCGGCGCCCTCATGTAGTGAAAGGTAATACCTAGCGCTACTTACCTACGTTCTATCCTGGCGTCCATCCCGATCGATGAAGCGAGCTAACATGGGGTGCGCCTCACGTCGGCGAAACAGTTCGGGGATCCATCTCACCTAGCGATGGGATGGCAAGAGCAATACGGACGTCTACGAGAACAGGGCGTTCACCCCAAAAGAATGTGTCAGATCTCTTCTTTGTCCGCCAGCTGGACGGAGGCAAGAATGTCCAGCATCGCTATGACACGGTCACTCGCGGCTACAACTTTACGAGTCCCCCCGTACGGCATGCATCCGTTGAGGACCGCGGCTGAGGTCGGCTCACAGCCGAATTTGGCATCTTACTTGCCGAGGAAGGCCTCGACGCCTTCTTTGGCGAGGGCATTACGGAATGCGGCGTCGGCATCGTGGTCGGTAGCAAAAAGGTCGTCCCAAACTGTTGAGGTGCCGTGTTCGTTGACGACCTCGAGGGACCAACCGCGCTCGGTGGAGAGCCGCACTATGTTGATGGTCAACCGTACCCCCGCCTGTTCCATAAACCGGCTGAGGGAGGATTCGATTAGTTCAGGTTGCGGACCAAATTCCATGCGGTAATGCTATGGGTTTACGGCTCCAGCTTCAACACTGTCGGCGTCCAGTTCCACAGGAGAGAATCACCGACCCCATTGGGCATCCCTCAGGTCAGTGCTCACCCGAGACTGTTAATCTGTCTAGAACGTCGATCACATCTGCGAGCTTCTGCCTGAGTGCCGATAATTCCATAGTCAGAAGAACGTCGTTTCGTCCCGCTGCCGCCAACAGTGCGCCGAGGACAAAATTAGAATGACGCATCAGGCATAGCAGATGAGGGCCTTGCGGAGCATGGGTGCCAGCGAGCCAATGTTTTACGCTTCGCTCGCTCGCGCCTGTCCATCGAACCGCCGTCTTTACGGCTTGATGGGTCCGTCCCAACTCCTCCACCAAAGCGTGGGATATCATCTGAATGAACGCCTGACTTGCCTCTTCCGGCGGTAAAATATTGCCCGTTTTCGGAAACATCTTTTTTCCCCTTCACGCCTATAGTCTCGGATCGTGAGGACACCGGCATCGGTATCCGACCGGTGGAGCAAAGCTGGCGCGGTAGCCATCTAGTTCCGAAAACAGGGATCCGGCATGTTGGAGAGCTGGTCAGCAGATCTTTCTCAGGAAGCGGCTCCGCCCATTAAGGCTGCGGAATATGTCCGCATGTCCACGGACCACCAGAAATACTCCACAGAAAATCAGGCTGATGCGATTCGCTCCTATGCGCAAAGACGGAACATGGAGATCGTCAGAACATATGCCGATGAAGGGAAGAGTGGACTGAGCATCCATGGCCGAGATGCGCTTCAACAAATCATTGAGGACGTCACGGCTGGAAACCCAGGCTTTTCCGTCATCCTCGTATATGATGTCAGCCGCTGGGGCCGCTTTCAGGACGCAGACGAAAGCGCCTACTATGAGTATATCTGCCGCCGCGCCGGCATCGACGTTCACTATT
Source organism: Sphingobium sp. L-44 (assembly GCF_056859495.1). Classification (NCBI taxonomy): domain Bacteria; kingdom Pseudomonadati; phylum Pseudomonadota; class Alphaproteobacteria; order Sphingomonadales; family Sphingobiaceae; genus Sphingobium; species Sphingobium sp. L-44. Next base: position 7,039 of record NZ_JBSXOQ010000018.1, read on the forward strand.
GTGCCGAGCAGTTTGAAAATGATGGAAGCCCAGTGGCAACCATGGCTAAGGGCTTTAAACGTTGGATGGCCGGTGAGTACAGCCGCGAGCTTTCAACCAAGGTTTTCGTTGGCCAGTGCAGGTTGATCGAGCTTGGCTTCAGACAGGGCGGTCCAGCAGGCTTTGGGCTGCGTCGCACTCTCGTCGACCAAAACGGCGCTGAAAAGGGCGCACTCGCTCGAGGCGAGCATAAAAGTATCCAGACTGACAGGGTCGTCCTTTCCCCCGGCCCAGACCAAGAGGTTGCCGTCGTGCGCCGGATTTACTCGTCCTTCGTGGTGGATCGACTGACTGAGCGCGAGATAGCCGATCAGCTGAACAAATCAGGAATTTGCACAGATATGGGCAAGCCATGGACCAGGGGTACGGTACATCAGATCCTGATCAACGAGAAATATATCGGGAACAATGTTTGGAACCGCGTATCGAACAAGTTGAAGAAAAAACGGGTCCGTAATGATCCGGCGATGTGGATTCGCGCTGAGCGCGCATTTACCCCGATAGTGGATCCTGGACTGCATAACGCTGCCCAGATCATCATTCGAGAGCGATCCGCCCGATTGTCTGACGAAGAGATGCTGGGAGCGCTTACGGGCCTTCTCAAGAGCCATGGGCTACTCTCTGGCATCATCATCGACGAATCGGAGGACCTGCCATCGAGCAGCAGTTACCGCTCCCGCTTCGGCAGCCTACTCAGGGCATATTCGTTGGTGGGCTATCAGCCGATGCGGGACTACCAATATGTGGAAATCAACCGGCAGCTTCGCGCGCTGTATCCCGATGTGATTGATAAAGTCATTGATGGGTTCAATGCCATCGGCGCGGAGATTGAAAAGAGCGACGACGATCTGCTCATGGTCAACGGCCAGTTTTCCATTTCAGTGGTGATCGTCCGCTGCCAGCGCACTCCAGCGGGATCGGCCCGCTGGAAGGTCCGATTCGACACAAGCCTCGCCCCCGACATCACGGTGGCCATCCGAATGGATCCAACGAATCGCGCCGCGTCCGATTACTATATATTTCCGCGCCTTGACCGGCTCGGCTCTGCACTCCGGTTAGCCGAAGAAAATGTGTTCATGCTGGACGCCTATCGCTTCGATTCGCTCGATCTGCTCTTTCGGCTCGGCGAACAATACAGTCTCCTGGAGGCGGCATGATGGTCGAAACAGCGCGCCACACGATTGAATTTATCCCGATCACGGACATTCAGGTGCTCAATCCTCGTACTCGCAGCCGCAAACTTCATCGAGAAATCGTGGAAAATATAGAAGCGGTAGGACTCAAACGCCCCGTGACCGTTAGGCGACAGTCCGGCGATGGCTCCGCTCTTTATAATATCGTATGTGGGGAAGGCAGGCTCGAAGCGTTTAAAATGCTTGGAGCAACGGAAATTCCAGCGGTCGTGATCGATGCTGAAGAAAATGAATGCTTGGTGATGAGCCTTGTGGAGAACATAGCCCGGCGTCAGCACCGCCCGATCGACTTACTGACCGAGATAGGCACGTTGCATCGACGCGGCTACACCGACGCCCAGATTGGTCAGAAGGTCGGCTGCACCGGAAGCTGGGTGAATATGGTCGTCCAGTTGCTCGAGCGCGGCGAAGAAAGGCTGCTTTCGGCAGCAGAGACCGGCCTTATCCCGATCAGCCTGGCTGCAGATATCGCAAGAGCAGAGACGGTAGCGGCTCAGGATTTGCTTCTTGAGGCTTATGAGTCCGGCAAGCTGAAGGGCAAGAAGCTCGCAGCTGTGCGACGCTTGCTTGACGCACGAATGAAGCGGCACCGGACATTTGGGAACCAGAGCCTCGGACGAAAGTCGCCAAGCAAACGCCTTTCGTCGGCTGATCTCATAAGGCTGTACCAATCCGAAGCCGAGAAGCATCGCATCGTTGTCAAAAAGGCGGATTTCACGCAAGCGCGGCTGCTATTTCTTGTCGAAGCACTTCGGGATCTTCTGGCAGACGAAGCGTTTGTCACCCTGCTTAGAGCGGAAGGAATAGCAGTTCTGCCCAAAGTTCTAGCCACGCGGCTCGGAAGGAAGCCGTCACTATGAGCGAGGGCAACCGCGTCAAGATCGCTTTCGAAAGCGAATCGCATATTGTAGCATTGGACCGGCTGATCCCCCTCAAAACGCTCAGGGACGGCCTACGTGAAAGCTCGAAGTATCGGCAGATATTGGGCTCTGTAAAAGCGATCGGCCTCGTCGAGGCGCCTGTTGTAACGCCTGCGCCCACGGCTCCTGGATGTTACTATCTTCTCGACGGCCACCTGCGAATTGAAGCGCTCCGCGACCTCGGGGTCGAGGAGGTCGAATGTCTCGTTTCCACAGATGACGAGGGTTACACATATAACAGGCGGATCAATCGACTGACGCCGGTACAGGAACACGGCATGATCAGGCGCGCTATCGAGCGCGGCGTTCCTGAAACCAAGATCGGGGAAGCTCTCGGTCTAGACGTCGTCTCGATCCAGCGCCGTACACGCATGCTCAATGGCATCAGTCCCGATGTGGTCGATCTGCTCAAAGATATTCAATGCCCCGCTGTCGTGTTTGACTTGTTGAGGCTGATGCTCCCCGCGCGACAGATCGAGGCAGCAGAGCTGATGATCGGGCAAAACAATTTCACAGGTCAGTTCGCCAGGGCTCTTCTTGGAGCCACCCCTGATAAGCTCTTGGCAAAATGCCGGAAGAAAGCAGGCACGGCCAATTCTGCTGATCAATTAGCCAAAATGGAGCGCGAGCTTGCAAGATTGCAGATTCAAGTCAAATCAGTTGAAGACACCTACGGGGTGGATAATCTCCATCTGACCGTTGCTCGCGGGTACGTGCGCGCGCTGCTTAACAACGCGCGCATCGTCCGCTGGGTCGATCAGCACCGACCCGAATATCTTACGGAGCTACAGGCCATTGCTGAGGTCGAGGCAATAGCAGCAACTGCTGATGCTGCTGAGTGATTGACGGGTACCCGGACCCAAAAGCGCGGGGACCGCAGGAGACGCCGCACAGTGGGGCGGATCGAGTGCGGCGATGGGGATGGCGGCGATCCCGCTCGGAGCCCATCAGGTCGGCAGCCATAAGCCGACCCGCAATCGGCGGAGGCATGACTCACTTATGCCTCCGCCGCTATTGGTGACGCTGCTCAAGCCGCACCGAAAGGAAAGCATGCGGCTCTTTTGCGGAACCCGCCAGAAATCTAGCCGCCTCCTGCCCGATATCTGCTGCAGATCTTCCTTGCGGGATTGCTTCTAGCAACGGCATCCCCGGCTTTCGTCTTTCCGATCAATGAGCCTCAGCTAGGCGACACTTAGACAAGACGATAAGGCCATGTTTTCGTTTACCAAAAGAGTAACGACCAAAATTGTCGCAGGCACATTCATTAATGACATGACAAAGCATTTTAGCTTACCGCCAGCGATACCGGCGCTGGCGAGGCAGCTACCGGTTGGGGGATAATTGAGAATGAAGCTTATCTTCGGCCTTTCATGTGATGGCCCTTCCTTTCCGGATTTTCCGGGTCTGAATGAAGGCGTCTTCAATGCCGCCGTTGTGGGGCCTCAAGGCCTGGTAGAGATGCTCGAAGTGCAGTTGGGCCTCACGGCTCCCCGCGTGGCACATGCTGTTCGAGTCTCGAGCTATGCTGCTAAACTGCGTGCCGCGTTGGCCACTGCCCCCGAACTGTTCTTCGCTCAATCGTTGACCCTTGATCCATGGGCCACTGCCGCGTCCTTGCTTGAATGGCGAGATCAGCTGGTCGCTGGCGGCTGGTCTGGAGCTATGGTCGGCGCGGCGCGAATCGATGCTTTTGCGAAAGTAGAAGGGGCAGGTGACATACTTCCGCCCGGCATCACGGACCGCGCGCGTAGCCTCTGCGAGGCGGTCAAAGCCCGTGCCAGCTTGCCGCTCACCTCAATCGAGCTGGTCGAGCCAAGAGATTTGTTGCCACCTCTCTGGCAGGCCCTCATCGAAGCGCTCGAAACATCGGGGGCCAAAATTTCACGGGTTTCGGCCTCTGAGAATGCCGTCAGCGATCTGAGCCATGTGCAAGCATTTCTCGAGGACGGATCTCCCGCGACACTAGCAGGCGATGGGAGCTTTGTGATCGTGGAGGCAGACACCGCCCTGACGGCGGCCGAAGCAGCCGCAGAGTGGCTCGCCCATTGCTCAGAAGCTGAGCTGCATGGCACGGTTATCGTGAACGCAGATGGAGATACGGCACTCTTGGACGGCGCGCTGCGGGCTCGCGGTCTTCCGGCTCTGGGCTTGTCTGCCTCATCCCCTTGGCGGGGAGCATTACAGGTGCTGCCGCTCGCCTTCGCCGCTTCATGGGCCCCCTTCAACGCCAAGGCGATGCTCGATTTGCTCATGCTACCGCGCCCTCCGATCCCCCGCAGCGCGGCCCGCAAGCTCGCCTATGCACTTAGCCGGGAACCTGGCACGGGCGGTGCAGCGTGGATCGCCGCATGGGCCGCTATCGAATCAGATCTGTCCGATCGAATGCCCGAAGAGCCACAGAAAAAACGCGACGCAAAACTCGATGCGTGGCGGCAATGGACATCTGGGGCGTTATACCAGCGGCACGAAGGGATGCCTGCGGAGGCAGCCAAGTCGATCGCCTCTCGGGTCGCGCAATGGGCGCTGGAAACAAATGCGGGGACCGCCGATCCGCTTTTCCTCACGCTGGTTGGTGCCGCGACGGCCCTGACGCAAGCAATCGATGTGCTTAACATCGACATTCTTTCGCCGCTGCTGCTCGGGCGAATGATCGACCAGGTGCTCGCGGACGGCGCTCAAAATCCCAACCATGTCGCGACATCGGGCGGACTGCGTGCCGTGCGTCATCCTGGGGCGATTTGGGATCAGGCCAAGCATGTTCTTTGGTGGGATTTCAAAGGCCCCGGAGAGAGCGTGACGCCGCTTCCGTGGAGCAGGGAGGAGATCGCCGTCCTAAAGGCGACCGGCTGCAACATCGAATCGCCGGCCGCGACGGCCGCGCGAATTGGGTGGAGTAACGCGAACGCTGTGCATCGCGCTGGCGAGCGACTCATCCTTTTCTCTCCGGCATTGTCGGCTGGGGAAGAGACGACCAGCCATCCCCTCGCCCATCAGTTGAACCCCTTGACGGCCCCCGCTGGGGACATGGTTCGATGGTCGGCAGAGCAGCTTTTGCAGGGATCATCTCATGAGCTCGCGGGACGCAAGCTTTTTCGAGAAGCGATCGCACCAGCATGCCCCCCAATGCCGCGGGCGCACTGGTCACTGCCCGCGTCCGTGATCGCCAAACTCGACGATCGCATTGAAAGCGCTACCAGCCTTGAGCATCTGGCGGATTGCCAAATACGTTGGCTTCTTCTTGATGTCTTGCGCCTCTCCCGCGGCCGCGTTGCTGAGATCCCAGGCACGAACCAGTTGCTTGGCAACCTCGCCCATGAACTCGCCAACCGCGTCTTCCCCGCAGGTTCGGCACCAGATCCAGACACAGTTTTCTCGCAAGCCAACAGTCTGTTTGATGAATTGCTTAGTGCGATCGCGGCGCCGCTTCAGCAGCCCGAATATGCGGGCGAGCTAGCAGCCGCCCGCGTCAAAGTCCCAGCTGCTCTGGCCCAGCTGGCACAGCTCCTAAAGGCGATGGACGCAAAGGTGATCGGCACGGAAATTGAACGCGAGAGAAAGTTCGTCGATGGCCCTCATGTAAAGGGCCGGATTGACATGCTGGTGGAGCACCCTGCTCACGGAACAGGCGTGATAGACCTGAAATGGTCGAGGAGCGTTAAGCACCGCCGCAACGAGCTGGCCGAGGGACGCTCTATCCAACTCGCGACATATGGCGCGATAGCAAACCCCAACAGTGCAGCGCACACTCCAGGCGCATTCTACATGCTGGACCAGCGGCAAATGATTGGCCTCAATGGCACATTCCTCGCCGAGGAAGTCGTTCAATCCGGCCATAGTCTGCCAGATACGTGGACCAATCTAGTTTCTACCTGGCAGATATGGCGTGATCTAGCACGAAGCGGGACTGCAGTGGCAGCAGGCGTCCACGAGGCTGAGGCTCATATACCCGCCGATCTTCCAATCGAACCTGGAACCGAACCATGTCGCTATTGCGAACTCACGGCTCTGTGTCGCGTGGGCGTGGAGGCCAACTGAAGATGACTATGCCCACTATCACAACCGTTGTCGCCTCTGCCGGTGCCGGCAAAACGACGCGCATCGTTGGAACCATTGCTACGGAGGTTGCGTCCCGCGATCCCGAAACCATCGTGGCCACCACGTTCACCGTAAAAGCAGCTGATGAACTGATCGAGCGCTCGCGCGCCAAGCTTTTCGAATTGGGCATGCCAGACAAGGCAGCACGGCTGCTCGGAGCCCGTTTCGGAACAGTGAACGCCATTTGCGGTCAAATCGTGTCGGAGAACGCCATCGCTCTTGGACGGTCGCCGCGCGCCGAGGTCATTCCCGAAAGCAGCGTGCCGCGAATCTTTGCGATCGCCGCCGACACCGCGATTGAACGTCACGCGCCCGCGTTGAACGAACTGGCCGAAATCATGGGGTTCTTTGAGCCTAAACGAACGGCTGACGCTGGTCGAAGTGATTGGAGGACAACCGTCAGGCGCTTGATCGAGCTCGCTCGAGCAAATGGAATTTCGTCCAGCGAACTAGCCATTTCTGCAGAACGATCCGTAGAGACATTTCTTGAATTGCTCCCGTCGGCTTCGCCCCGCAGCAGCGACGAGTTCGACGCCAATTTGCTAGCGGCCGTAAGGTCGGCAGTGTGTGCAGTGCCCGCTGAATTTAGCGCCACCGCTAAAACGCATGTGGCGTTGCTCCGTCAAATTGATGCCGAAATCCGTCGAGGCGGACGAATCTCCTGGCCGAATTGGGCTCGTCTGTCGAAGGTCAGCTGCGCTAAGAAGGACGGTCAAGCATTCATCGACGCTCTTGACGCCGTTGCACAAGCGGCTGGGCGGCATCCTGAGCACCCACGGCTTCGTGAGGATTGCAGTCGGTTCATCAGATCGGTCTTCGCCTGCGCAGGCGAAGCGCTCGCAGCGTTCCAGGCTTATAAGGCAGAACGCGGCTTGTTGGACTTCACTGATCAAGAGGCGCTCGCGCTCCAAGTTCTTCGTGACCCGGCGATGTCTGCTAGCCTCGGTGAGCGCATTGGTCGATTGTTTGTCGATGAATTTCAGGATTCCAGTCCGCTACAGGTGGCCATCTTCACAGCCATGTCAGACCTGGTCGATACAAGCACGTGGGTTGGGGATCCGAAGCAGGCCATCTACGGCTTCCGCAATGCTGACAGTGCCCTGACTCAGGCCGCGTTCGCAGGTGTCGCCGCATCATCCAGCGAACCACAAGATGTGCTGGCAACCTCCTATCGCAGCCGCGAGGGCATCATAAACCTTGTCAATGCGGCCTTCCCACCGGCCTTGGGCGCAATGGGCCTGAAAGCTGAGGAACATGCTTTTACCGGGACGGGTCGCAGCGAAGACGGCTTCACGCAAGCTCCGCTGGCGGTGTGGTGGCTCGAAGGCAAGCTTGAGCTCCAATATGCCGCACTGGCCGCCCAAATCCGCGATCTGGTGAAATCCGACGCCCCCTGGGAAGTCGCGGCAAAGCCAAAGGGCGTGCGGGCGCTTCGCGCGGGAGACATAGCCATCCTGTGTCGTAGCAAGGCGGACATCGCGAAGGTATCAGCTGCGCTCAGCCAACAAGGCATCAAGGCCGCAGTCGAGCGCGAGGGTCTTGCCCAAACGTCGCATGTCCAACTTGTCATGGCGGCATTTCGTTGGGTCGCAGATCCCACCGATCGTCTCGCGCTTGCCGAACTGGCTCGCTTCTTCGCCGACGACCCGGCCTCGAAATCTTGGCTTGAAGCACTCGGCGCAGAAAATTCCTCAGAGGCGATGCTCGCCGCCGTTCCTATTTCCTCAGATCTTTCCGCGATCCGTGAGCACATTCTGTCGTTGACGCCGGCGGATCTCGTCGATGCGATCCTCCTTCTCCCCGAGCTCAATCGCCGTGTAGAAAGTTGGGGTGACGTGGCGGCCCGGGTAGACGATCTCGAAGCCCTTCGAGGTTTCGCGCGGAGCTACGAGGAAAGCTGCGCAAGCGAGGGATCCCCGGCAACACCCTCCGGATTGGCGCTCGCTTTGGCCGCAGAAAATCCGGCACGCCCACGAAGCCTGCAGGACGATGCCGTTAAGGTCATGACCTACCATGGTGCGAAGGGGCTTGAATGGCCCGTCGTCATCCTGACTGGACTAGGCAAAGAACCAGAGCCGAGGCTCTTCGAGCCAACGGCCGAAGCCGACGGTGAGATAGATTGGCAAAATCCGCTTACCGGGCGCTGGATCCGCTTCTGGCCTTGGCCCTATGCCAGCCAAAAGAAGGACGTATATCTCGATGCTTCAGCGCCCAATTCGACGCTGGGGCAAAAAGCCGCGATTCGAACGAGGGATGAAGAGGCTCGCCTTCTCTATGTCGGCATGACGCGCGCTCGCGATCATCTTGTGTTTGCGCCTCCGGCAAAGGGCACACTCCATTGGTTGAAGGTCCTCGCCGGGGACGGGTTAGAGCATTTCACTCTGCCACCTGCCACCGGCGATGGGATTCGTGCTGGCACGGAGACTTTCCCAGCCAGGATCGCAACGTTGGTGAGCAACGAAGGCGTCGACGCCCAACCTCCTGTCGTGTCATTCGGACGCATCGCGCGACCAACAACCCAACGAGCGCCACTTTACCGCCGCCCAAGCGAGGCATCGAGTGACGCAACCTTCATTATCATAGAGAAGGCAATAATCGGACCCCGCTTGCCGTTTGCAGGCACCCCGGACATGCCCCTGCTCGGCGAAGCGGTGCATGCCATCATTGCCGCAGATCAAAGCGACGCTCCATTGGACCGGCGTCTGGCTCAAGCGCAAGCCATACTCGATCGCTGGGGTGTACATCAGGTTGCCGCACAGGATGTACTAGGAGCCAACGAACGACTGCTCAGCGAAATATCCAGGCGTTGGCCCAATGCCACGGTACGCCGCGAGACTCCTATTGCGGCACGCATTGGGGATCAGGTCGTTACCGGACGCATTGATCTACTCGTCGAACACGAATTTGGCTTTGCCGTCATCGACCACAAATCCTTTCCGGGTTCTCCAGACAGCTGGGATGCACGAGCGACTGCGTATGGTCCTCAAATCGGGCTTTACGCGGAAGCTTTGGATAAAGCGCGACCTAGTGCTAAGATCGAAATTTTCGTCCATATGCCCGTTGTGGGAGGCTTCCTGCATATAGCGCGTGGAGTGCCGACCTCTTGAATTGGTCCTTGCTCTCAAATTGACTTTATGGGCGTAAAGGGTACCGGGTTCGGAATGGAGCTGCAGGGATAGCTGCCTCTTATGCCGCTTCAGATGCCTATAAACTGATCAACGCACGCCTGCTCATCGTGCTTGACTGCCAATCAATGCGGTTTTGGAGGCTGTCCAATCCTTGTCGTTCGATGGTGGCTGCCGCGCGCCATACGAGGGACCGGCTTAGCCCATCATTCACAAACGGTCGCTGGAAGAACCGTTTTGTTGTACGGCTGTATTTTTTTGATTTTTATGAACCTGGTATTGTTTTCTGGTCCAGAACAGAAGCTCGCAAATAAAGTTGTTGGCTTCGCCTTTCGCTGCCGCCATGGTTTCAAGCGCAGGATCTGCCTGGGTTTTCCTGTTCCTGCGGCGAGTGTTCACTGAACACGCCCCTCGCGGGCGGCCTTCGGCCGCACATGACTGTGGCACTATCCTCCCGCAACGAGGCAGCGTTGCGGGAGGAATTTATTTTTCTACTTAGATCTTTGAATGCTGCCATCCGGGCCGGGATAGCGTGACATTGATTGTGTTCAATTTCGCTTATGACATCCGAAAAGGTTGTACTATCGCCAACCTCAATCAGTCGCTGGTGTGACAGTCCATCGCCGATGCCCGTCTGGATCGAACATAATGGCGACATCGTATGCTCCATATTGAGTGTCATTCTAACCGGCACATCAAGGTCGCCGATGCGCCGGCTAGCCACATGGATTGCATGATCTTTGAACGGCTGCTGCTGATCGCCGACGCTGCGGTTTTTGAACTTGACGACGTCTTTTTCTGAATAAAGCCAGTAGCGCCCCGGCTCCAGCCAAAGACCATGCTGCGTAACTACTTCGATCTTGAACGAGCCCATCGCGTCGGACGCCTCGCACTCCAGCCAAGCTATGACGTCATCCAGATGGCTGGTCGGAAGCGAGAAATGGATAGAGTCTATATTGGCGTAGCAAATCTGAACATTCGGCGCGCGAACAAGAATCCTTTCCATCATCTCCAAGAGCATGATGCGGCCGCGAGCGACGATCCGCTGCCCCAGAAGATGGCATGCTGAACCGTTCCGAAGGTCGGGGCCGCGAACTTTAGTGCCGTTACTTCCGTGGTCCAACGTTACGCCTCTACGACCATCCAGCCAGATGTCGGTGGCGGCCTCCGGCTCATCGATTGGCACATCGATACCATAGGAGGATTGAACATGCGCCATCGCGGCCGTTTGGCTTTTGAAGGTTCGCGTCGGCCTTGATGGGCGGCTTGCGCACGATGTCATGAGTGTCGCAAGAAACTGGACACCTCGAAGAACCGTCTGATTTCGGCATGATGGCGGCTTGAAGGCTCAAGAGGGAAGTATGAGCCTTGGTTTCGGGGTCTGATCTGCTGATTTTCGTCGGTGCGGCGCCTTCACAGGCCGTCTTTGGCGTCAC